>CAIQKV010000095.1 GCA_903872505.1 uncultured Opitutia bacterium | reverse complement strand
GGCGGACTAGGCCTTGAGTTCGACCACCACCTGAATCTCGGTGGTCGAGCCCTTCGGCAGGCCGTTGACCGCCACGGCGGCGCGGGCGTGTTTGCCGGCCTCGCCGAAGACTTTCAGGAACAGGTCGCTGGCCCCGTTGATCACGGCCGGGCTGTCGGCAAAACCGTCCACCGCGTTGACGAAGCCGCTGACGAACACGATCCGGGCGACCTTTTCGAGCGAGCCGGTGGCGGCCTTGATGTTGGCGAGGGTGTTGAGCGCGCAGATCTCGGCGGCCTTGGCGGCGGTTTGCACCGTCTGCTCCTTGCCCACCTGGCCGGTGTGCGTCATCTGGCCGCCGACCATGCAGATCGTGCCGGCGCAATACAGCAGGTTGCCCGTGCGCACGGTGGGGACGTAGCTGCCGGCGGCGGCGGGCGGATTTGGGAGCGTGAGGCCGAGGGCGGCCAGGTTGGCTTCAGGATTCATGCGGCGAGGCTTGGGTGATTTTCGGGCCGAGACAAAGATTATCAACGCGCCTCCGCGGGCAGGAACGCCCGGGTCACCACCCGCGCGGCCGCCACCGGGACCTCGAGGATCTTCACCTCAGTGAGCACGTCGATTTGCTGCTGGATGCGTGCGATGGAGATCTGGCCGATCCGCTCGCCGTGCGCCGGGTTGCCTGACACCAAAGCGTGCGTGATGAGCGCGTTTCGCGAGTATGCAAGCTGGCCTTCCGACATCTGGGAATTGCGCTGCCGGATCAGCGCGTGCGCCGGCGTCGGGTCACCTTCGAGATAGTCCCGCCAGCCTCGGATCGATGCGGCCACAAACGCCCGCACCACCTCCGGGCTGGTCCGCACCAGTTCGCGGCGGCAGATGATGGTGTGATAGGGATCATAGCCCGAGCCGGCTAGCGGGACGGTGCGCACGCGCACGCCCCGTTGCTCCGCAAAATACGGTTCGCTTGTCATCATGCACTGCTGGATCGCATCCTGGTCGGCGAGGAAGATCGCGAGGCCGTAGTTGAGCGGGCGCAGGTCAAATTCGATCCCGTATTTTTTCTTCACATAGGGAATCCACGTCATGCTCAGGGGTGCGATCACGCTGCGCCCGGCCAGGTCCCGGAGCGTCCGGACCGGGCTCGACTCGTGCACGAGCAGGGCCTCGGGGTCGTGCTGCAGCACCGCGCCCACCATGATCAGCGGCAGTCCGCGGCTCGCGGCGACGATCACGTCATCGCTCCGGTAAAGGCCAAAGTCGGCGATGCCCTTGGCGACGCTCAACTTGATCGTCGCACCCGGGCCACCGGGCAGGATTTCCACGTCCAACCCGGCCTCGCGGTAGAATCCCTTGGCGAGCGCCTGGTAGAAGCCCCCGTGCTCGGCCTGCGGAAACCAGTCGCTCTGCAGCACAACCTTACGCAGCCCGGTCGCCGGCGAAACCGCCGCCTGTTGCCGCGCACAGCCGCCCGCCAGCACAGCCAGCAACAGCAACCCAATTCCGCGTCGCGAATCCATGACCCGCCATTGGAAACCACCGCCCGCGCAGCGCGAGCCCCAAGTGCGCAGGGTTGCGTCATCCCGCCCGAAGTGTGAATTTCGCCGCATGACCTTCTGCGACTGGCAACAGCGCACCCCGGCGGATGCCGCCCGCGAGCTGCACCGCCGGGTCCGGGGGCTTTCTCCGGCCCAGCAGCGCGCCACCATCGCCTATCTTCCGAGCGAAGCCGAACTCACGCAAAGATTCGCCGCGGCCTCGGGCAGCCAGCTGCTCGGCGGCGTCCCGTATTTTCTGAAGGACCTTTTCCCGGTCGCCGGCCAGCCGATGCTGGCTGGCTCAACCTTCCTGCCCGAGGTGCGCCCGCTGCCGGCGCAGGACGCCGAGCTGGTCCGCGCGCTGCGCACGGCGGGTGCCGTGCTCGCGGGCCGGGCGCAGATGCATGAATTCGCCTACGGCATCACGGGGGAGAATCCGCACTACGGTGATTGCGAGCATCCGCGCTTTCCCGGCCGGACGTCCGGCGGCTCCAGCAGCGGGTCCGCGGCCCTCGTGGCCGCCGGCATTGTTCCGCTCGCAATGGGCAGCGACACCGGCGGC
>CAIQKV010000094.1:0-50000 GCA_903872505.1 uncultured Opitutia bacterium | reverse complement strand
TGAAAGCATCTAAGCGCCAAGCCCATCCCAAGATAAGATCACAATCCGTCGCAAGACGGTGCAAGGTCCGGGTAGACCACCCGGTTGATAGGCCAGAGGTGTAATCGCGGTAACGCGTTCAGCTTACTGGTACTAATGACCTTGCCGGTTTATGCAGACCTCATTTCTAAATTCTAGGCGTTTATTTCACCTCCTTACACGAGGCCACCCTGAAAACTTTGCAGCACTTTCCCCCGCGAGGGGGATTCACTTCCTGGTGATCACAGGCGAGGGGTTCCACCCGTTCCCATCCCGAACACGGCCGTTAAGCCCTCAGCCGCCAATGGTAGTTGGACGTTAGGTCCCGCGAGAGTAGGTCGTTGCCAGGTCATGGCCCGGTTTTTCGAAAGAAGAACCGGGCCTCTTTTTTGCCCGGACGGCCCCGCTCGGAAGTGCGCCCCCAGTTCAGGCCGCGACCAGTCCGGAGTAGATCCCATGGGCGGGGGGGGCAAGGCGGGGAGCCGTGGCGCAGGTGCGTCGCAGGTGGATTTTTTCAGGCGACCATTAGCCCAGTGACAATTTTGCGACGGGACGGCGAAAAGGACCTCGAGGCTTGACTGGGCAATGGCACGAGTCTTGCGTGACGCATCCCAACTTGTCGGCGGGTAATGCCGACACGACCGAAATTGAACCTACCACCCATGCACACGCCCTCCCGTACCAAGTATCTCCTGACCGCGCTTATCGCCTTCAGTCTCACACTGACATCCGCCGTCTTCGGCCAAGGTGTCACGACCTCGGCAATCAACGGTTTCATCACCGACAAGAGTGGCACCCCGGTTTCCGGCGCCACCGTGACCGTCACGCACGTGCCCTCCGGCAGTCGCTCGACGGCCGTGACGCGGTCCAGCGGCCAGTACTCGATCACCGGCTTGCGAGTGGGCGGCCCCTACACCGTTTCGGTTTCGTCCCCTGGTAATCAGCCCGCGAGCCAAGGCGAGGTCTACCTTGCCCTGGATCACCCCCAGTCGGTGGATCTGACGGTCAGCAATGAGGTCGTGGTGCTCGAGGCCTTCAAGGTTCAGGCCTCCAAGGAAACGACCTTCGACTCGAACAAGATGGGCGCGGCGTCGACGTTCGACCGCGACCAGATTGCCCAGATTCCCACGATCCGCCGCGACGTGCAGGACGTGGTCAACATGGACACCCGCGCCGCCCTGACGATCAACACCTCGACCGGTGAGTTTTCCGTCTCGGCCCAGGGCCAGAACAGCCGGTTCAACTCGTTCCTGATTGACGGTCAGCAAGCCAACGACCCCTTCGGCCTCAACGCCAACGGCTTTGCCTCCCTGCGGAGCCCCGTGCCCCTGGCTGCGATCGCCGCGATGACCATTGATCTCAGCCCCTATGACGTCACCCGCAGCGGCTTCACCGGCGCGCTGATCAACGCCGTGACCAAGAGCGGCACCAACGAATTCCATGGATCGGTCTACACCTATTACACCGGCAGTTCGTTGCGCGCCAAGAATCCCGGCCAGGGCCCCACCGACCCGAATCGGGGAACAATCACCCCGCTGCAGGAGCACACCTACGGCCTCACCTTCGGCGGCCCCCTGATCAAGGATAAGCTGTTTTTCTTCGGGGCCTATGAGACCTACTGGAAGAATGGCGTTTCCTTTTCGCCCGTGCAATTCCAGCCGAATGCAGCGGATGTGGCCACCATCGCGGCGGCCGCCAGGGCCTACGGGATCGACCCGGGTACCCTCGCTGGCGGCCTCGTCCAGTCCAAGCAGAAGACCTACCTCGCGAAGATCGATTATAACATCAACAGCGAGCAGCGCGCGTCGCTGACGTACCGCCGCACCGACAGTTCGGCGCCCAACTTCTCCAACGGTTCGACCTTTACCCAGTTCAGCAGCAATGCGTATCAGGCGAACCGCATTAACGACAATCTGAGTTTCCTCCTCAACAGCACCTGGACTACCGACCTGCGCACGGAGTTGGGCCTGGCGGCCCAGAAGTACAACGGCACGGCGAAGCCCTACACCGCGCTCAGCCCGGCCGTCTACATCAACGGCGTGGTCGGCACGAATCTCGTCACCGGTGCGACCGTCGCCAACGGGTCGCTCGACATCGGCACCAATCCCAGCTACCAGCACAATGCGCTGACGACGAAGGGCTACAACGGGCACCTTTACGCCGATTATACCCCGTTTAGCCAGCACGAGTTCAAGGTGGGCGCGGATTTCGACAAGGAGATCTACAAGGACTTGTTCATCCAGTATTACACCGGGCTTTATGCCTTCGCCAGTCCGGCCGCGTTTGTCGCCGGCACACCGAATTACATCCGCTATCAGCAGCCGCTAGCCGGTTACACTGCCAACGATGCCGACTACTTCTACTCGTTCACGGACTACGGTCTGCTGGTGCAGGACACTTGGAAGCCCAATGCCAACCTGACGATCGTCGGGGGCGTCCGGATGGACTATCCGTCGTTTCCCACCGCACCGATCTACCTGCCGGCGTTCCAGGCCGCCTTTGGCATTCCCAACAACAGCACGGGCACCGGCAACGCCACGTGGGCTCCGCGTTTTGGCTTCAATTACCGCCTGCCGACCAAGCTCCAGATTCAGATGCGCGGCGGTATCGGCCTCTTCCAGGGCACCAATCCCGCGGTCTGGGTCGGCAATTCCTACGGCACGACCGGATTGCTGAACAGCGTGATCGTGGGCAGCTCGACCTCCAGCACCACGAACCCGCCGCTGGCTGCACCTTATACGCCGTTCAATCCCAGCCCGGGCTATGTGCAGACGCTGCCCCCTCCGGCCACGCCGACGCCAAACATCGCCTTGACCGACCCGAACTTCCGGACCCCGACTTCCTGGAAGAGCAACCTGGCCTTCGACACCAAGCTGCCGTGGTACGGCTTGATCGCCACGGTTGAGGGCAACTGGATTGAGGCGAAGAAAGCGCTCTACTACGTGAATCTCAATCTGCTGCAAAACGCCACGGTTCCGAACAATCCCGACGGTCGTATCCGCTACAGCGGCTCGACCGGGATCCATACCAATTTCAGCAACTCCGTGCTGGAATTGACGAACACCGACAAGGGCGGCTCCCAAGCCTACACCTTCTCGTTGAACAAGCCGATGAAGAACGACTGGTCGTTTGGCTTTGGCTATACCCATACCCATGCGACGGAAGTCCAGCCCCTGACCTCATCCGTGGCCTCCTCGAACTACACGGGTCGCGCGACCGTCAACCCGAACGACAACGTCGCGCGGAATTCGGCCTACGTCATCCCGGACAAGTATGTGGTCTACGCGACGCGGCAATTCCACTTCTTCAATGGCGAGGGCTCCACGACGCGGGTGTCGGCGGTCTTCCGGGCCCAGACCGGCCACACGTTCAGCTATGTCTTCTTCGGTGACGCCAACAATGACGGCCAGAGCGGCAATGATTCATTCTACATGCCGGCGGGACCCAGCGACCCCAAGGTGGTCTGGAGCACCAGTGTCGCTGATCCGACCGGATCGATCCAGGCCGCCAACTTCTGGAATTATGTGAATGGAACGGTTCTGAAGAAATACCAGGGCATGATCGTTCCGCCCAACAGCGCGTTCAGCTCCTGGCAGAAGACGGTCGACCTGCATTTGGAACAGAGCATCCCGCTCGACTTCCACAACACCAAGCTGTCGCTCTTCGTGGACTGCCTGAACTTCGCCAACCTCTTCAAGAAGAGCTGGGGTGCGGTCACGGGCCAGGACTTCGGCAACGGCTACAGCGGCTACAACCGCCCGATCGCCAGCGCCACGGTCAATGCCTCCGGCCAGTATGTCTACACCTTCAGCTCCAGCACCCTGGGCACGGCGCAGGTCTTCACGGACCTCTCGCGCTGGCAGCTGCAGGTCGGCGCCCGGCTTGACTTCTAAATCGGCCTGAGTCCGGTAGTTTTTCCCCAGGCGGCCTCGGCAACGAGGCCGCCTTTTTATTGCGCCGGCTGGCGACTCGGAAAGCGGCGCGTGGGGGAGGGGCGCGCCCCCGGGGCCGGCGGAAGGGGAGGGGTGGGCCGGGCAGGCGTCAACGGGCGCCCGCGGGCCGGCGCCTCGGCGAAGACGCGGCGCGGGTCCCGGAAATGCTGCGTCGTGGAAGTTATGATACAGCAGCGCCGCCCGGCCGGCCGCGCGATTCCCGCCATCGCCTGACCGGTGCGGCCCCTCGGTTTTCCGGATTTCAGAGGGAAAAAACGCGGTCTGCCCGGTGCCGCGGAGATTTTTCCCTCGGGGGCAACTCCGCGAGTTTCGCGCAAGCCAAAAACGCGGAAAAAATTCACAGGGTCTTTCCCACAAACCTATTGACGGGGAAAAAGCAGGAACCAATAGGTTGTGGTCGCCGCGGCACGAGACCACATCCTGTTGTGGTCAACAACGCGTCAGTAACTTCCAGCATCTTTAGTTCGCCTCGGCCCGCCGCGCGGTGAAAACACCGCTCCTCCCTCTCTCTTTTCGTCCCGTCCATGCTCAAAACCTTCCAAGTTGGCTCCAAAACCTTCGTCCTCGACCAGACGAAGGCCGAGGCCGCGTTTGCGGCCAAGCGGGTCATCAACGGCCGGGTGACGATGTGCTTCAATCTCCTGCCGCTGAAGTACCAGTGGGCCTACGACCTGTACCGCACGATGAAAGCCAACCACTGGGAGCCGGAGGACATCCCGATGGGCAAGGACATCGAGCAGTGGCGCGATGAGAAGGCGGTTTCCGAGGTGGAGCGCTGGATCATCCGCATGGGCATCGGCTATTTCTCCGCGGCCGAGGGCATCGTGGGCGACAACATCCAGCACGTGGTGCGCGAGCTGGTGACCGCCCCGGAGCTGAAGCTCGTCCTGGGCCGCCACGCCCACGAGGAGAACATCCACGCCGACTCGCTGCTCTACATGATTTCCTCGCTCGGCATCAACCCGCACGAGTGCGAGGCGATGTTCGAGGACGTGCCGACGATCCTCCGCAAGAACGAGTTCGTCACCAAGGTCTCCCGCGAGCTCCGGCGCGACCTCGACCTCACGCTCCCGGCCAACAAGCAGCTGCTGGCGCGCAACATCTTCGTCTTCGGCCAGTGCATGGAGGGCACCCAGTTCTACGGCCTCTTCGGCATGGTCCTCTCGCTCTACCGCCAGAACAAGTTCCCCGGCATCGGCCAGATGTTCCGCTACACGCTGCGCGACGAGTCGAACCACATCGAGGTCTTCCGCAACCTGTTCATGGACCTGATCGAGGAGAATCGCGAGATCTGGACCGCCGAGTTCAAGGAGGAGCTGCGCGCCCTCATGGCGGAGGCCATCACCCTCGAAAAGGAGTTCATCCGCGACTGCCTGCCGGTGAACTCGGTCGGCCTCAGCGCCGAGGACTTTACCCAATATATCGACTACATCGCGGACCGTCGCCTTGAGGGCGTCGGCCTCGCTCCGCTGGCCAGCGGGGTCAAGAACCCGCTGCCCTGGCTTGCCGAGATGATGGACATCAAGAAGGAACAGAACTTCTTCGAGGGTCGCGTCACCGAATACCAAAAATCCTCGTCCCTGAACGTCGCCGCCGACGACGAACTCTGAGCCTGCTGCCAGGCGCGTCGGCTTACCCAACCCCGTTCCATCCCCGCGTTTCCTTGTCCGGCGTGATGCCATTTTTGGCTGCGCGCCGGTTCGATTTTATTCCGCTTCTTTTCCAACCTCCTTTGTTTCAATTCAGTTACATCTCTCCATGAGCAACCCTTCCCTGGCGCACGATCTGGCTCTCAAGCGCACCGTCCACACCCCCCTTGACCAGAAGCCCCACTACGCCTGGCGCGATGTCCTTGTCACTGAAGTCATTGAGCTCCCTGATGTTATCCTCCTGTGCCCGCACGGCGAGGAGCGCTTCGACCTGACCGAGGTCGCCGACACCCTGGGCAAGGCCCTGACGAACGTCTGCCTCGCCCGCGGCGAGAAGGACATTTTCAACGACACCAACCGCGCCTGGCTCGCGCGCATCTGCCGCGAGGTCGCCGGCAACCTTTCCGAGCTCGCCCGTACGTCGGCGCCCCTCCGCCTCTCGCTCAACGGCCTCTACGAGCTCATCGAGAAGACCCTCGTCGACAACAACGCCTACTTCGTCGCCAAGAGCCTCCTCCTCAACCGCGCCCGCAAGATCTCCCTCGACCGCGAGGCCGCCGCGCACTCCACCCTCCGCGTCATCCGCCGCAACAACCAGGTCGTCCCGTGGAGCGACCAGAAGGTCGAGATCGCCGTCCGCAAGACCTTCCTCTCCCTCCAGCGCGACTCCGCCCCCGCCGTCGCCCTCACCAAGGCCGTCTCCGAGCGCGTCCACTCCTCCAAGCAGTCCTTCGTCCACATCGAGGAGATCCAGGACATGGTGCAGGAGGAGCTGATGAAGTCCGGCCACTTCAAGGTCGCCGAGGCCTACATCCTCTTCCGCGCCCAGCGCGGCATCGCCCGCGAGGCCGGCGAAACCACCGCCTCCGAGGCGCCGTTCGGCGGCACCGCCGCCGACACCCCGCTGCAGGCGGCCATGATCGTCGTCAAGAAGGCCAGCGGCGAAAACGTCTTCTGGGACGGCGCCGACCTCCGCAAGCGCATCGAGTTCGCCCAGATCGGCCTGGACCTCTGCCTCACCACCGACGAGATCGAGGCCGAGCTCCGCCGCTCCGTCTACGACCAGATTTCCCAGAAGGACCTCGATTCGACCATCATCCTCAACTCGAAGACCCTGATCGAGCGCGACGCCGACTTCGCGAAGTTCGCCGGCCGCATCCAGCTCACCTACATCTACGAGGAGATCCTCGGCTGGGACATCATGGCCGACGGCATCGGCGCGCTGAAGGCCGCCCACCAGCGCGCGTTCAAGAAGTACCTCGAGCGCGGCGTCGCCATCAAGCGCCTGAACCCCCGCCTGCTCGAGTACGACCTCGCCAAGCTCGCCGCCGTCCTCGACCCCTCCGCCGACCTCGAGTTCGACTTCCTCGGCATCCAGACCCTCTACGACCGCTACCTGATCGTCGACAAGACCAACAAGCAGTCGAAGCGCCTCGAGACGCCCCAGTTCTTCTGGATGCGCGTCGCCATGGGCCTCTTCCTCGACGAGGCGGGCGACCGCGAGGGCCGCGTCTCCGCGCTCTACGACCTCTACAAGTCCCGCCGCTTCTGCTCCAGCACGCCGACGCTTTTCAACTCCGGCACGCTCCACTCCCAGCTCAGCTCCTGCTACCTCTACTACGTCGACGACTCGATCGAGGGCATCATGCTCCGCGGCATCGCCGAGAACGCCTTCCTCTCGAAGTGGGCGGGCGGCCTCGGCGGCTCCTGGACCGCGGTCCGCGGCACCGGCGCCTACATCGGCGGCACCAACGGCGAGTCGCAGGGCGTCATCCCGTTCCTGAAGCTCCACAACGACCAGCTCGTCGCCGTCAACCAGGGCGGCAAGCGCAAGGGCTCCGGCTGCGCCTACCTCGAGACCTGGCACAACGACATCACCGAGTTCCTCGAGCTGCGCAAGAACACCGGCGACGACCGCCGCCGCACGCACGACATGAACACGGCGAACTGGATTCCCGACCTGTTCATGAAGCGCATGGAGGCCCGCCAGCACTGGACCCTCTTCCGCGCCAACCAGTGCAAGGACCTGCACGAGCTTTACGGCAAGAAGTTCGAGGAGGCCTACCTCCGCTACGAGCAGCTCGCCGAGGAGGGCAAGATCTACGGCCAGAAAATCGACGCCCTCGAGCTCTGGAAGAAGATGCTCTCCATGCTCTTCGAGACCGGCCACCCGTGGATCACCTTCAAGGACGCCTGCAACATCCGCTCCCCGCAGGACCACGTCGGCGTCATCCACTCGTCCAACCTCTGCACGGAGATCACACTCAACACCTCCAACGACGAGACCGCCGTCTGCAACCTCGGCTCGATCCTCCTCGACACGCACCTGAAGCCCGACGGCGCGCTCGACCACGAGAAGCTCCGCGCGACCATCCGCATGGCCGTCCGCGCCCTCGACAACGTCATCGACATCAACTTCTACCCGACGGAGCCCGCCAAGCGCTCCAACCTCCGCCACCGGCCGATCGGCCTCGGCGTGATGGGCCTGGCCCACGCGCTCTACCTGCGCGGCCACGCCTTCGCCTCGCCCGCGGCCGTCGAGTTCAACGACGAGGCTATGGAGGCCATCGCCTACTACGCCTACGAGGCCTCCAGCGACCTCGCCGCCGAGCGCGGCACCTATTCGACCTACAAGGGCTCCAAGTGGGACCGCGGGCTCCTCCCGCAGGACACCCTCGACCTCCTCGAGCAGGAGCGCGGCGTGGCCGTCGAGGTGCCCCGCGGCGGCAAGATGGACTGGGCCCCCGTCCGCGCGAAGATCGCCGCGCACGGCATGCGCAACAGCAACGTCCTCGCCATCGCGCCCACCGCCACCATCTCGAACATCACGGCGACCTCGCCCTGCATCGAGCCCACCTACAAGAACCTCTTCGTCAAATCCAACCTCTCCGGCGAGTTCATCGTGCTGAACCCGTTCCTGGTGAAGGACCTGAAGACCCGTGGACTCTGGAACCAGGAGATGATCGACAACCTCAAGTATTTCGACGGCGAGCTGAAGGACATCGGGAGCGTGCCCGCCGACCTGAAGGCGAAGTACCTCACGGCGTTCGACATCGACCACAAGTGGATCATCGAGGCGGCCGCCCGCCGCCAGAAGTGGATCGACCAGGCGCAGTCGGTGAACCTCTGGATCAAGACGCCCGACCTGAAGACGCTGTCCCACATGTACCGGGCCGCGTGGCACGCGGGCCTGAAGACGACCTATTACCTCCGCAGCCTCGGCGCCTCGAACATCGAGAAGGCGACGGTGGCGGTGAAGAAAGAGGTAAGGGGAGCGGTGAAAGAAGGCCAGGACGGCGGCCAGAACTCCGGCGACGCCGGCGGCTCACACCAACCGTCCCTCCCGGGGACGGCCGCCACTGAGGTCAGCACTCCGCCAATGCCGGTGGGATCGGAGTCCGGTCCTTCGCCTTCCGCCCTTCCACTTTCGCCTTCCGCTCCGCGGACCTACACCGCGGCCGAGAAGACCGCCTGCTCGATCGAGGCGATGCGAAACGGCGGCGAGTGCGAGGCGTGTCAATAAAACGAGTCGAGACTCACTCACCAGGCCCGACTTCGGTCGGGCCTTTTTTTGCGCTCGGCAGTTGCAAGATACGCGACCTGACCCCATCTGAAACTTGCGAAGCTTGTCAGTTGCGCCAGAGAGAGTTAGCAAAGAACAACATGATCCTACTGCCCCCATGAATCGCGCATTGCCGAACGCCCGTGTGCCGCACGCCGTTTCGGTTCGTGATTTGGTGCGTCTGGCCGTGCGGCTCGCCGTTGTGTTCGGGTTTGTCCTGGCGGTCGCGTTACACGCCGAGGACCTGACGGGCCAGCTTTCGCGACCGGTCGAGTCCAAGCTGTTGACCGCCTATGCGGCCTGGGACCAGGCATTCCTTGATCATCAGCCGGCGCTTGAGCCGAGTTTGCGCCTGCTTGAGGCCTACGTGGTCAACCCGAATTGGTACGCCGCCCGGGCCGGTCTCGCTTACACCCTTACACGACGTCTGCGCATGGTCGCGACGCCACAGGAAATGCTCATCTGGTTGAAATCCATGGACCCGGAGAGCCGACTCGGAGTTTACCCGGCCTTGAGTATGTCGGACCAAGCCATCATGGGTCAGGTCCATAACGACACCCACCACAGCGGTCGCTATGTCTGGGTGATGCCCACGCTACCGCCGGAGATCCCAGCCCGTCCGGAGGTAATCGACGTCGCTGATGCCCGACGCCGTGCGGCCCTCGGTGGTCAGTTCGCCGCCTACGACCTGGCGCAAATTTATACGCAAGGACTCGGCGTCACGGGTGGCGGGGCTTCCGCGTTGTATTGGAGCGGGGAGAGCACACGGGATATGCCGCCCACCAGCGGAACGCTCGCAGCGCAGCTTGCCTATTACGAACAATACCGCATCTGGAACGAACCCTCGAATGGCTCCCAATATGCGCGCTGGATGATCCTCTCGCTCAAGCTCGCGGCCGTCGCCGACACATCCGTTCCGTCGCCCCTGACCGCAGAGCTGAGCGCGATGGTGGAGGCAGGCCACCCCGCGGCGATGCGCCTCATGATCCACTACATCCGCACGCGTCAATTCGGATTCAGGGATCAGGGGGAGGCCGACCGTCTCGTGCAGGCGTTAAGGAAACGCATCAAGCCGGCGGTGGATCGGCCTGAGGTCCCGCTACCGACGATCGCGTCGCTCATCCCTCGCTACCAAATCATCCTCTTGGGAGTGCTTCTCGGCGTGCTCGGGTGGCTGCGGTTGAAGGCTTGCCGCTTGGGCCGCGCCAAGGCTCCCTGAGGCCGCGGCGGCGCCTCTAGACATTCGCGACTGCCGATGAACGAAATCCACCAGTCGCCCAGCTGACTCCGGATGACGTCCACCTGCTGACCTTCGGTGAGCTGAAGATGACATCATGGGGCAGATAGATTGTCTGCTTCGCAACCCGCTTTTTTGCCCCTAGTCATTTTGAATTGCAGCTCGCAGGAAAAATCACCCGCGCCGGTCGGTTAGTGCGTGACATTGCTTGCGATTGACACCCGCCAATAATTCAATGGCTGCAATTCAACCGCCCAAAATGGCTAGAATCGCCAGTACAGTCCAGTTGGTCATATGGCTTGGCGTTTGCATGGTGGTGGTTCTACCCGTCGCAAGGTCGGCGGAATCAAGAAAGAATCCTCCAAGCGCCAGAGCTTTGGCTAAGGAACTCTCAAAAGCACTGGCAGATACGACTAATCCAGCACGGTGGAGCAAGGCTCACGCGATTGTGCAAGTGTGGGCGGCGAGCAACCCGCAGGAGGCGATCAGCTGGACAAGGAAACATACCGCGGGCTTTGACCAACAGCAGCTGGTCAATGCGATTCTGGTTGAGTGGACGAGGCATGATCCGACCGCCGCCGCTGGATATGCCCTTGGCTTGCCGCCGGAAGAGCGGGCGAGCTCAGAGGCGCTGCGCCGGGTGGTGCAGATTTGGTCTCGGGATGTGGATCCGCGAGCGGCGCTCGCCTGGGTGCAGAAGCTTTCGCCGGGTATGGAGCGGGATTCCTTGATCGGTTTGGCCGTGCTAGGCTGGGCGGAGCGCGAGCCCGAGGCGGCCGCGGCCTTTGCCCTTGGCCATCCTCCCGGACAAGGTCGGGCTAGCCTGCAGTACACCGTTGCCCACGGATGGATGAGCAAAGACCCGCCCGGCGCTTGGGGTTATGCCCTTTCCCTTCCCGCTGATCCGCAAAAGAAGGCTTTATTACATGCTTTAATGTCGAGCTGGGCTTACCGTGATCCCGCAGCGGCGCTCAGGTACGTAAATGCTCTGCCCGATCCCGACGACCGCAGGTTCATGCGGATTTGGCTTGTGGGACGCCTGGCGGAGAAGGACCGCACCGCGGCCCTTGATTACGCTCGCAAACTCACCGGCGAGGATCGTGACAGTGCCCTTCAAGAGATCGTGAGGACCGTAGCAGAGCGCGATCCCCAGGCTGCCGCCGCGATCGCGGCGGAAATCTCATCGGCCAAATGACAGAAGTATACGAAGGGGCCAAACCGAAGGGGTCAGGCCATGTGGTTTGTGGTCCGCGGTCGGGTTAACGGCAAAGTTACGCGTCGAGCCTAGGAAGTGGGGCGGGGCCGGAGCAAGGTGAGAGCCAGAAATAGGGGTCATGCTGGGCTTGCCCCGATTCTTCGGACACTTCGTTAGGGTAGTTTTGTTTTGGTTAGCTGGGACTCAAACTGAACGGGGCTGACGTAGCCAAGGCTCGAGTGGAGCCTCGTACGATTATAAAACGACTCGATGTAGTCGAAGATCGCGGAGCGAGCCTCGGCCCGCGTGGCAAACTTGCGGTGGTAGACGGTCTCGTATTTCAGGCTGCTCCAGAACGACTCGATATAGGCGTTGTCGTAGCAGTTTCCTTTGCGGCTCATTGAGGGGACGAGCCCGCTGGCGGCAAGGGTCCGGCGGTATTCCGCACTGGCGAACTGGGCGCCGCGGTCCGAGTGCACGATCACCGCCGCACTCGGCCGGCGTTGCGCGATGGCCATCAGGAGGGCCCGGATGACCAGCGGGGCATCCAGGCTCTCGTGCATCGCCCAGCCGACGATCCGGCGGGTGTGGATGTCCAGCAACGCGACGACGTACAGCCAGCCCTGACCGGTCAGCACACAGGTCGCGTCGGTCACCCACACCTGGTCCCGGCGCTGGGGCACGAGCCCCAGCAGCCGGTTAGGCGCGATCGGGCCGTCGTGACGACTGTCAGTCGTGGCCTTGCGGTACTTCGAGCGCTGGCGGGCCCAGAGCCGCTCCTGGCGCATCAGGCGCGCCACGCGGTTGCGGCTCGCCGCGCCTCCGAGGACCCGCGTCAGCCGCGGGCTGCCGTAGGTCTGGCGGCTGCGGGCAAACTCCTCGCGGATGCGCTGCCGCAAGGCGAGGTTCTCCCGCGCGCGCGGACCCGGCGACTGGCGGCGGTGCTGCCAGTCGTAGTACCCGCTGCGCGACACGAGCAGCGCGTCGCAGAGCCACTTCACCTTGTACCGGCCGCTCATGGCTTCGATTTGGGCATACCTCGCGGCGGCGCTTCGGAGAGGATGCCCAGGGATTTTTTTAGGATTTCACGCTGCTCGAGCAGCTTCGCGTTCTCCTCGGTCAATCGCCGGATCTCCTCCTGCATCACGGTCAGGTCGATCTTCAGTTCCGGCTGGCGGCCCTGCTGGACCGCCAGCCGGAACTCCTTCGCCCACCGGTACAAAAGCGGCGCCCGGATCCCGAGCTCCGCCGCCACCTTGGCCGCGCTGCGGCCACTGCTCTTCCAATGCTCCAATGCCTCTCGCTTGTACTCCACGCTGTAGCGGGCTTTGCCGGCCACAGGTTTCTGCATCTGGGTCTTCATGGGTTCCTTTCGTTTTGAACCCTAACCCGTGTCCGTCAATTCGGGGCAACCTCATGCTTTACCTTTTACCTTCCTGTGAACTTTGGTGCAGATTCTGACGTCGAGGTGAATGGTAAGGCATGCCCCCTTTTTTTGACCGCAGCCGAATAACAAAATTAACCAAGGAATTCCATGCCCGCATCAGACGATAAACAGGCTTCTGCCACACCGAGTCGCGGGTTACTCCCAGCGTCGTTTGCCATACCTTTAATCGCTGTTGTATTCCTGATCCCGCTGCTCACGCGGCAGCCGAAGGAAGTAAGTGCGGCAGTTTACTCCGTTTTTGGCACCGCCATGGCGTTTGCGGCCATGGTTGTCCTTCAGAAGCAGGGCCGGAAACGTGCGGCGGCGACTGCGGCCGTGGTCTGTGCACTCTTCGTGTGCCTGTGCGTCATCTACGCTTATCTCGCATTTGTGGCCCATAAGTAAAAAGGGCCGAGAAAGAGGTCAGGCTTTGGGGTTTGGATTTCACGCCAAGGCGCAGAGGCGCAAAGGTCGATCCGGACTCTGTAGCTTGGCGGCTTTGCGTGCGGCCCTCTTCGGACCGAATGCGGCGTCGACTACAACCGTCGGCCCCCACCACGCTAGCTAGCTCGCTTCGATGACCATTCCTTACCTCCTGATCGTTGTGATCGGCGTGTTCGCGATGGTCTTCTTTCGCGCCGGCCAGATGGAGCGAAGTTGGGCGGTGTTGTGGGCCGTGCTGTCCCTCGCCGCCTCGCTGCTCGCGCTGAGATTTCTCAGCTGGGGCCTGGGCGGCGTCTTCCTCGCCCAGGTGGCGCTCTTTGTGGGCATCACGCTTTACCGGATGCGGGACTGAAAAAGGCCCGGGCTTCTGGGTTTCACGCCAAGGCGCAGAGGCGCCAAGTTCGATCCGGGCTTTGCGGCTTGCTGGCCATCAGGTGAAACTGCCGCACCGGCCAGGTGGGCCCGGCAAAGTCGCGGTGGCGCTTCCGCGGGCACGGGTCACAGCTGATCTCTCGTCTGCAGCGCGGACTGGCTCGCCAATACCGAGGGGGTATCACGCGGATCGCTCCTTGGTTTACGGGGTGCCGGGATCTCCGGGGTGGTTTGGAGCGAGGCCAGGAATCCCTCAACGTAGGCCGCGGGAATCGTCAATTGCACGTCGCCGCGCTGCTTTTGGACCCTGAGGTCAACCCCCGTGGTCGCCGCCATCCCCGGCGAACTGGAATTCGTGCGAATGATGCCAAGTTGCATGTCATCGCGCTGCCCTTCGATGATCAGGTCAATCCCCGAGGCCCTGTGCGCCTCAAGATAGGCGCGCGGCAGGGTCACGCCGACTGTCTTGATGAGGTAGCCCCTTGAGGTGATGCTTTGGTCGATCTGCAGGACCGGGAAGGCCGTGCCGTCGCGATCATGCGCCGAGGCCAGCAAGAACGATTTTCGGAAGAAGCAGGAGACATAGAGCTGGCAGTCGTCGGGCATCTCGCCGGCCTTGGTCCAGCCGCGAAGCCCCCAGAGACCTTCCCACCAGACGTCCTCTCCGGTGCGCCAGCCGCCGGGGCTTTCCGCGCGGACAAAGGGCGCGACGATCTTGGTGGTTTTCGTGAAAGGGTCAGTCTCGATCTGGGTGCCGGCTTGGATCTCGCCGGCCGATCCGAGCTGTTGGGCCATCGGTGGCGGGGGCAGCGTAGCGCAACTGGTCAGGAGCAGACCAGCGCCAAAGGCGGCAAGCGCCGAACCACCAGAAAGGAAACGACTCGAATGGATCACGGGGCGGGGTGGACGGCTAGTCACGCAGGACTTGCTGCTTGGAAAGTCAACCTCCGGCAGGACCCGCGTCGATTTCGCGTCAGCGAGGCCAAAATGGGGTCCCATTCTTCCTCGTTACTCCCGATCAACCGCGGACGTGAAGCTTAGGGCTCGCCGAGCGGGAAGGTGTGCAGCGTCCGGTAGGGCTCGTCCCGGTTGAGCAGGTCGCTGGCCATCAGGTGAAACTGTCGCACCGGCCAGGTGGGCCCGGCAAAATCGCGGTGGCGTTTCAGCCAGTGCGCGACGGGCACGGGCGCGGCGTCGCGGCACCGGCCCACGGTGAAATGCGGGATGAACGGCCGCAGCTCGAAGGGCACGCCGGTCGCCAGCATCCGGTCGTCCACCTGCTGCCGCAGCTGATGGAGCAGGGGATGGCCCGGGCCCACGCCCGCCCAGAGGATGCCCGGCGCGCCGCGCGGCGGAAAGCCGCCCGTGCCGGCCGTCTCGAGGAAGAACGGCTGGACGCGCACCTGGTTGAGCGCGTCGGTGATCTTTTCGGCGTCGTCCGCCGAGACCTCGCCGATGAAGCGCAGGGTGAGGTGGAGCTGCGCGGCGGGGATCCAGCGCACGCCGGGCACGTCCTCCGCCAGGGCGGCGAGCGCTTCTCGGGCCGGATCGGTAGGTTGCAGGGCGACAAACAGGCGCATGATTTGAATCCTCCGCGAGGGGACTAAGGAATCACCTCTGATTCTTGTAGTGAGCCGAACCTGCCATGGCGAGGAGTCCCGCGTTGGGGGGACGACGAAGCAACCCATCCGGATGGATCGCCACGTCCGACAAGTCGGACTCGCGATGACAACTAATTTTGCGTTTTTCCTGCCCTTACGGGTCCAACGCGATGCGGAGGCCGGTCCGGCGTGGGCAGGGGCCACCTGACGGCTTGAGCCGAGGGCGGTTGCCGCCCAGACTTTTTGGATGCGTTCCATCCGGCCGGTGTTATTTTCCGGCGCCATGGCAGATCCGGCCAGCCAGTCCATGAAGTCACGCTCCACCGGGGGCGGGTCGCGATGAGCACCCCGCAACTCTCGGTCTACGGGCTGCGCCGGGCGCTGATCGCCGGCATCCAGCGGGTGATCGCGGACCGCGACGAACTCAACCGCATCAACGTCTTTCCGGTGGCCGACGGCGACACGGGCACCAACCTGGCGTTCACCCTGGGCGCGGTGCTGCAGGGCCTGCGCCTGCCGCGGTTCACCAGCGCGGGTGACGTCCTGCGCTGCGTGGCGGCCGAGGCCAACGACGGCGCGCGCGGCAATTCCGGGGTGATCCTGGCGCATTACTTCTCCGGCGTGGCCGAGGCGCTGGCCCCGGGCGAGCCGCTGACGCTGGCGGTCCTGGCGCGCGTCACCAACGCCGGATCCGCCCGCGCGCAGACGGCGATGGCCGAGCCGCGCGAGGGCACGATCCTCAGCGTGATCCGGGCTTTTGGGGAGGAGCTGCAGGCGCACGCCACAGCGGGCGGGCAGGACGTCCGCGCGGGCTTCACCAGCGCCTTGGAGCGGGCACGCGAGGCGCTGCGCCAGACGCCGAAGCAACTGAAAGCCCTGCGCTCGGCCGGGGTCGTCGACGCCGGCGGACGGGGGTTTGTCGAGCTGCTTGAGGGCATGGCCGACTATCTCACCCGCGGCCGCGGCGTGGTGCTCGCCGAGCTGTCCGGGGAACTGGCGGTGGCCGGCGTGGATGCCTTTTCGGGGAGCACGGAGGCCGCCAGCCATCGCTACTGCGTCCAATGCGTGGTCAGCGCCGGCGTCGTGGATCGCGCCGCCCTGAAGACGGCGCTGCGCGAGCTGCCGCTGTCCCAAGGCGTGATGGCCGGTTCCCGCGACCGGGTGCGGTTGCACGCCCATCTCGACGAACCCGCGCGGTTCTTCGCGACGGCGGCGCGGTTCGGCGTGGTGTCGGGCGAGAAGACCGACGACCACCTCGCGCCGGCGGCCCGGCGGCCGGTGGCGATCGTCACCGACTCCGGGGCCGACCTGCCCGCCGAGGAGGTGGAACGTCTGGACATCCACGTGGTGCCGCAGCGGCTGTCGATCGGCGGGCGCGACTTCGTGGACGGGGTCTCGATCACGGCGGACGAGTTCTACGACGCGATGCGGAACAGCCCGTCGCTGCCGCGCACGTCGCAGCCGCCCCCGGCGGACTTCCGGCGCATGTTCGAGCATCTGTTGGCGCACCACGAAGGCGTGATCGATGTTTCGCTGACGCGGGCGCTGTCGGGCACCCTGCAGTCTGCCACCAATGCCGCGGGCCGCACCGCGGCGCAGCGCGTGAGCGTGTTTGACAGCGGGCAGGCGGCCTGCGGCCAGGGCCTGCTGACGATCTGGGCGGCGGAGGCGGCCCAGGCCGGGCTCGACGCGCCGCGCATCCTCGCGGGGCTGGCCCGGATGCGCGACCGGACTTTTCTCTACGGCGTGATCCGCGACATCCGGTATGCGGTGCGCGGCGGGCGGGTGCCGAAGGTGGCGCTGCCGGCGACGCGCCTACTGCGCGTCTCGCTGATGCTGTGCAGCCGTCCCAGCGGCCGCCTCGGCCTGAAGGGCGGGCTGTGGGGGCGGAAGGACGTGCCGGAGCGGTTCGCCCGGAAGATTGCGCACTCGCTGGACCCGGCGCGCCGCTACCGGCTGATGGTCGGGCACTGTGACTGCGCGGCGGATGCCGAGCGCGTGAAACTCGCCCTTCAGGCGGCGGTGCCCGGGATTGACCGCATTTGGCTGCTGGAAACGGGGATCGCGGTCGGCGCCCACGCCGGTCCGGGTTCGCTGATCATTGGCGTCCAGGACTACGAACCGCCCCAGCCATGATGCTCGACGCCGCCAAGATTCTTCTCGGGTACCTGCTTGGCTCGATTTCGGGCAGCCTCCTGCTGGGCCGGCTGCGGGGCATCGACATCCGCCAGCAGGGCAGCGGGAATGCCGGCGGCACGAACGCCCTGCGCACCCAGGGCGTGTGGTTTGCGCTGGGCGTGATCCTGATCGATGTGGGCAAGTCCGCGCTCGCGGCATGGGTGGGCGGCTGCTGGATCGCCGACAGCGGCCATGCGCTGCGGGTGGCCCTGCTCGCCGGCGCCGCGGCGGCGGCCGGCCACGTGTGGCCGCTGTATTTTGGCTTTCGCGGGGGCAAGGGCGTCGCGGCGGTGCTGGGTGTGCTGCTGGTGCTCTGGCCGCTGGGCGTGGCGGTGATGGTGGGAGTGGTCCTCCTAGTGCTGGCCATCACGGGTTACGTCGGGCTCGGCTCGATCCTGTCCGGCGTGGCGCTGGTGCCGGCGGCGATGCTGTTCGCCCCCGGGCCAGACCGGCCGGTGTGGACGGTGGCCGCGGTGGTCATCGCGGCCTTCATCCTGTTCACGCACCGCAGCAACGTGCGCCGGCTGCGGGCGGGCACCGAGAACCGTTTCGAGCGCGCCCGGGTGCTCGCGCGGCTGTTCGCGAAGTGACGGGCCTCAGGGCTTGCGCGCCGGGACCGGCAGATTGAACTCCCGGAGGATCGCCTCGATTTTCCCGCCAATGTCGGCGC
Organism: uncultured Opitutia bacterium; assembly: GCA_903872505.1. GTDB lineage: Bacteria > Verrucomicrobiota > Verrucomicrobiia > Opitutales > Opitutaceae > Opi-474. Next base: position 31,695 of record CAIQKV010000094.1, on the reverse strand, counting down.
GCTTGTCGCCGGGGTTCAGACCGGCGTGGCGCACGGTGCCGTCGGGGGCGATGATCGCCACGAAGGGGATGCCGCTGACGCCGTAGTCGGGATTGAACACGTTCTCCTGGCTGAACACGACGGACCACGTCATGTCCTTCGCCCGCATGAAGGCCGGCATGAGCGCCATCTCGCGCGCCGGGTCGCCCTTGGTGTCGATGGTCTTGGGCTCGAGGTTTTTCACCCGGCCCTGGATGCTCGTCACGCCGAGGAAGATCACGGGCGCATCCTTGAAGTGCTCCGTGTGCTCGCGCATTTGCGGAAAGGCGCGGAGGCAGGGTCCGCACCACGTCGCCCAGAAATCGATCACGACGATGCGGCCCCGGAGCGCGGAGAGGCTGGTGAGGTCGCCGGCGGAGGACCACGGGAAGTGCAACTCCGGGGCGCGCTTCCCGATGAGGGCGGCCAGGGTCTCGTTGTTCTTCAGCATCCGCGCGGCGGTGGTCGCGGCCTTGGTACCGGGGAAGCCGTTCGTGACGGCGCGAAACTGCTGCTTGGTGACGGCGGGGTCGTTGACGATCTCCCAGTAAAGAATGGCCCGGGACAGGGCGATCCCGGCGATCTCCTCGGTCTTCTGCCCCTGATACTTCGCCAGCAGGGCGTCGAAGGCGGCGAATTCCTCGGCGAAGTCGGCGGGCTCGAGCTTGCCGGCCCGGTCCTTCGCGTTGACGCGCGCCTCGAGCGCGTCGAGTTCCGCGGTGGCGGGCGAAACGGCGGGGGCGGCATCGGCCGCAAAACTGCGTGTAATCAGGAGCAGACCGAGCGTCAGCCCGGCGGGCAGGGAGAAGCGTTTCATGGGCAGGGTGATATTGGGCGCAGATCGCGGAAACTGGCAAACGTCATTTCGCCCGCCCCGCGCGCCGCCAGCTAGAATATATTGCCAGCAGGGTGCCGGGTTCCTATGCAGGCGCCCGATGATTTGGTCCCCCGCGGTCTCATGAAGCAGCTGCTTGGCCAGGCGTGGCGGGAACTCCGGGCCTTCTGCGCCCTCGGCGGCGACGCCACCTTCATCTGGCCCCGCTGGATCATCCTCCGCGCCGTCGGCCTCGTCTACGTGATCATCTTCTGCAGCACGATGGCGGAGAGCCAGGCCTTGCTGGGTCCGGACGGCGTCGCCCCGGTCCGGAATGTCTTCGCGGATCTCGCCAAGCTGTATCCGAACCCCGTCGAGGCGTTCCTGCGGGCGCCCAGCCTGTTCTGGATCAGCACCAGCGCGGGCATGATCACCGCGCTGGAGTGGCTCGGGCTGGCCGCCGCGGTGGCGGTGGTGCTGAACCTGTGGCCGCGGCTGGCGCTGTCCGCCTGCTGGGTGATCTTTCTCTCGTTCGCGAACAGCGGGCCGTTTTTTTCCATCACCGCGCCGGACCCGCTCCTGCTCGAGGTGGCGCTGCTGTGCATCCCGTTCGCGCCGCCGGGCCTCCGGCCGGGACTCGGCACGGCGGCCGCGCCGCGGCCCGTCGCCGTGCTGGCGCTGCGGTTGCTGCTGCTCCGCATCATGGTGGAGGCGGGGCTGTCGAAGTTCATCTATGGCTCCGCCGAGTGGCACAACCTCACTGCGATGGATTTCATGTACGAGACGGCGCCGTTCCCGACGGTGCTGGCCTACTGGGACCACCAGCTGCCGCACGTCTACCACGTGCTGGAAATCGCGCTCACGTTCGTGGCGGAAATCCCGGCGCCCCTGGTGATGATCTTCGGCGGCCGGCGTTGGCGGTGGTGCGCGTTCGGGGTCTGGCTGGTGTTTCAGGGCGGCATTGAGCTGACCAATAATTTCGGCTGGCTGCAGCCTTCCTCCATCGCCCTCGCCGTCATCCTCCTCGACGACCAGATGCTCGTGGGGGCATTCCGCCGGTTCCGGCTGCGCCGGCTGGGGGAGTGGCTCGCGGCCCGCGTGGCGGCCGTTTCCGCCCGCCCGGTCCGGCCCTGGGCGCGCTGGGGGCTGCGGGTGGCGGTGGGCGGGCAATTCCTGCTCGCGATGTTCTACTACATCGTCGCGCCCACCCGGATCCCGATCGAGCGCGTCCCCGCCGTCATTTCCCAGCCCCTCATCCTGCTTTCCGCCGGCTTCCACTGCACCAACAACTTTCCGCTCTTTGGCACGATCGAGACGGCCCGCTACGAGGTCGAGTTCGTGGGCACGAACGACGGCGGCGAGACTTGGCGCAGCTATGATTCCCGCTACCAGGCGCAGCGGACCGACCGCATGCCCCCGTTCATCGCCCCGTGGTATCCGCGGCTGGACGCGCTGCTGGAAAACAAGCTAACCACCTCGTCTGACCCCGCGCTCTACCAGGCGGTCGCAGCGCACCTGCTGAAGCGCGACCCGGCCGTGCTGGAGATTTTCCGCCGCGATCCGTTTGCCGACCGCCCGGCGACGATGATCCGGATGCAGACCTACCGGCTCTGGTTTACCGATGCCGCGACGTTCCGCGCGACCGGCAATTATTGGCGCAAGGCCTACCAGGGCGAGTATGCGCCGATGATGTACCTCAACGCGCAGGGCGAAATCGTCCGGACCGAGTGAGGGCGCTGCGATGAAATTCCCCATTTTCACCACGGTCCTCCGCTCCGGCGCCCTCGGGCTGGGCCTGGGTCTCGCCCTGGCGGGCTGCACCCGCGAACGCGCGGTTCCACCCGCCGCTGGGCGAATCAGCCTGGTGCCGGCCCGGCCGATCGCCGGCCAGCCCTTCACGATCGCGGACCTCGGGTTGGAGATGCGGCCGATTCGGGCCGGGACCTTTCGCATGGGCAGCCCGTATGGCGAACCGGGCCACGCCGTCACCGAGGGTCCCCAGACTTGGGTAACCATCTCGCGGCCGTTCTGGCTCGGCTGCACGCCGGTCACGCACGGCCAGTGGCGGGCCCTCATGGGCACGGACCTGTCGGATCAGGCGCAGAAGGCCTTTGGCGGGGCCAATGACTTTACGCGCGCCCTCGGGATGACCGACGGCGCCGTGGCGATGTACTTGGTGGACTGGCGGGAGGCGATGGAGTTTTGCGCCCGGTTGACTGTGCGGGCGCGCGCGGCCGGCGCGCTTCCCCCGGGCTACGAATTCACCCTGCCGACGGAGGCCCAGTGGGAATATGCCTGCCGGGCGGGGACGACGGACGCCACTTACTCGGCGGATCTCGATGCGATCGCGTGGCACGCCGGCAACAGCAGCGCCCGGTATGATGGCCCGCCCTGGAACGCCATCGCGCCGGCTTTGAATCCCGGTCACGGCGGCCGGTCGGGCCCCCGCCAGGTCGGGCTGAAGCAGCCCAATGCCTGGGGGCTGTGCGACATGCTCGGCAACGTGTACCAGTGGTGCCGCGATTTCCCGGCCGAGTCCTTCCCGGGCGGCAGCGTCACCGACCCAACCGGGTCGGCGTCCGGCGCGGACCGCATCGTGCGCGGCGGCAGCTGGCACAGTGACGCCACGCTCTGCCGCGCAGCGTATCGCGCGTGGAGTTCGCCCGACACCCGCCTGCAATTCATCGGGTTCCGGCTGGCGCTCGCGCCCGTGCGCGACCGGTGACTGGCGAGTCGCGCCCCGCCACCGGGGAGTGCGCGCTCAGTCCTTGTGCTCGCCGGCCAGCTTGGCGCCCTCGCCGTCGGGCAGGCCGTCGCGGAAGGTGCCGAACCAGCGGTCCAGCGGAATCGTGCTCTCGCCGTAGTTGCACTCGAAGTACCGGTGGTGGAGGTAGTGAAAGTAGGAGCCCGTGGGCCATTTGCCGTTGGCGATCGGCCCCTCGAAGCCATGGTGCCCGCTCGCCGGCCCGAGCGCGGCGTGCTGGAGGTCGAAGAGAAAGTGGAACGGGTGCGACGGGATTATCCAGTGGATCAGGCACACGCTCAGGTAGATGATCGTCTCCACCGGGTGCATCGCCATGCCCGACCAGGGGTTCGGGTTGAGGTTCTTGTGGTGCAGGTAGTGGACGTGCTTGTAGAGCGGTTTCCAGTGGATGAGGCGGTGCACCCAGTAGAAGTGAAACTCGCGCCAGAACGGGATGATGAAGAACCACGCCACGAACCACACCGGGTGCTGCGACCACTCCAGCCACGGGATGCGGTGGTTGGCGTACAGCCAGAGCGTCACGACCTCGTAGCCGGTCCAGACGAGGAGCGCGACGCCGCTGGTCCAGAAGATGTTGTCGTAAACCTGGTCGCCGAACAGGAACAGGCGGCTCTTGGTGGCCGGCCAGTTGGGATCGTACTTCCGGTTGGTGCCCTCGCGCCGCCACGTGTAGAGGTACAGGTGGTAGCTGCCGTAAAACAGCCACATCATCACCAGGTTCCGGACATAGATCTGCGCGATCCAGCCGGCCTCGAAGTGCACGCAGCGGGCGATGGCGGGCTGCGTCAGATACCAGGAGACCGCCGAGATCCCGAGCAGCAGCAGGTTCAGCGGCCAGAGGAAGCCGGGAAACCCGAACAGCCATTTCAGGAGGGCGGCGAACTGTGGCGGCCAGGCAAAGACCGGCGCATACTTGATGGGGTAGGGCGGGCGCCACTCGCCGCGGGCGTTGCGCGCCTCCGGCGCGGGGGTGAGCGGGTCGGCTGACATGGGGGCCGATGTTGGAAAAGTCGGCGGGCAAGGCAAGACCGCAGCCGGATGGCGCCGGCTACCCCCGCGAGGGCTCGGCCATTTCCGACCGGGCCTTCGCGGCGAGGGCCTTCAGGTGGCCGTCGTTGGCGAGGTTCTGCTCGAGATGGACCATGCGCGCCGGGGTCGCGGTCCGGATCATCGCGTCGCCGTAGGCGCGCTCCACCCAGAAGCGCGCCCCGCCCGCCAGGTACTCGCGCAGTTCCGGCAGGCGGTTCTCGGGATAACGCTGGCAGCAATTCATGGTGAACATCCGCCGGCGCGCACTGCCGCCAAACGCCGCGTGCTTGGTGTTGTGGTTGAACAGGACCACGTCGCCTGGCTTCGTCTCCAGCGCCACGCACGGCACGTCGCGCCCGGGGAGGCTCCAGTTTTTCTCGCTGTCGTAGATTTCCCTCTGCAGTGCGTCGGCAAACTGGTCGCCGATCCGGTGGCTGCCGGGAATCACCCGCAGGCAGCCCGTGTCGCGCCCGACGGGGTCGAGGTAGAACGCCAGCTTGAGGTGCGTGATGTCCCGGTGCCAGCCATCGGAGTGCCAGCCAGTGTCGCCGGCGTAGAGGTTGCCGTCCGACCCCATGTAGTTGAAATCATCGCCGAGGAGGCTGGTCGCGATCCCGTGCAGGCGCGGGTCATCGAGCATCGTGCTCAGGTACACGCTCCGGTCGATGCAGGGGGCGAGGCAGGAGCGGCGCTTGCCGTCGTGGGCCTGGCCGTGGTGCCCGCCGTTCTGCGCGGCCCAGAGGATTTCAAACTCCGCGATGATGCGATCGATGCGATCATCGAGCAGGCCGGGAAAGCGCAGGAAGCCGAAGGCGTGGAAGAAGGCCAGCTGCTCCCGGCTTAGGCGGAATTTGCTCATGTCCGGCGCAGGATGAAGCCGGCCCGCGCAACGTGTCACCCCAAAATCGCGGGCGGGCCGCGGCGCCGGGGGCGAGCCTCACCGCTTGCCTCGCGGCCGAGAGTCGACTCATCCTCGGGCATGGAGCACACACCGCACGTCGAGCAGCACTTCACCGCCGGAAACGCCGTCCGGGACATTGTCATCGGCATGTCGGACGGGCTGACGGTGCCGTTCGCGCTGGCGGCCGGCCTCACCGGGGCGATTTCCCAGACGCACCTCATCGTCACCGCCGGGTTTGCCGAGATCGCCGCCGGCTCGATCGCGATGGGGCTGGGCGGCTACCTGGCGGCGCGCGGGGACGCCGAGCACTACGCGAGCGAAAAGGACCGCGAGGAGCTGGAGATCGTCACCAAGCCCGAGGCCGAGGCGCAGGAAGTGCGCGACATTTTCCTGACCTACGGGCTCACGCCCGAGGAATGCCACACCGTCGTCGAGTCGCTGCGCCAGCGGCCCAAGGACTGGGTGACGTTCATGATGCGCTTCGAGCTGGGCCTCGAGGCACCGGACCCGTCCCGCGCCTGGAAAAGCGCGCTGACGATCGCGAGCGCCTACATCGTGGGCGGCATCATTCCCCTGAGCGCCTACCTGATCCTGAACGACGCGCAGGCGGCGCTCCGGCTGTCGGTGGGCGTGACCCTGCTGGCGCTGGCGGTTTTCGGCGGGATCAAGGGCCGCTTCACGGGGGTGCCAGTGGTTCGCGCCGCGCTGCAAACCGTCATCATCGGCGGGTTGGCCGCCGCCGCCGCCTTTGCGATTGCCCGCTTGATTTCATGAGCAGCCAGCCGCCGGTCCCGCAGCAGGCGGGAACCGGGTGGGGCCGCATCGAACTCATGAAACTTCCGCATCCCCGTGCCGTCTTAGTGTTTCAGTAACCAGGCCCGCGTGTCTCTTGCGCCACGCGGGAAGCCAGCCCCATTTATCCCCATGCCTCCCTTCACCTCATCTTTTCGCCCGGGCCCCCGGTCGGTATTCTCCGCGTCCGCCACCCGCCGGTCAGTCGACGGCCGGGCGCACCGCGCCGGCGTATTTCCGGCCTGGCGTTGGCTGCTGGCGGCGGGGATCACCGGATGGATGGCGGGCCCGACCTTGTCAGGCCAGGATGCCCCGATGGACATCGGCGTCCGCTCGGCGGTCCTGGACAAGCCCGAAAAGCCGACGGGCAAGCCGGAGAAGCTGACGGGCAAGTCGGACATGCAGCAGGCCGGGGAGCTCGGGAAAATCTACGGCATCCTCGCGATCCAGCCGGTGCACTCGGAGGTGAAGCTGGTGAAGCCCGTCGATGCGGGCGCGATCATGGATCTGCTGCACCACGAGCTCAACGCCCACGGCTTCCAGCGGGTCGGGCAGGGCAAGCACCCGGAGATCCTCCTCACCGTGCTCTACGGCCGCGGCTACCTGGTGAATCCCTACATGGTGGACGCCGGCGCGGAGACTCCCGGCGGGGCCAGTGCCGTCGGGGGCCTGGACGCCCCGACCAACACGATCACCGGAATGCCGACCCAGCTGTTCAAGGAGAAGGGCACCGGTTTCGTGGCCAAGGCGCAGAAGGCCCAGTATGAAAAGCTCTTCATCCGCGTCACGGCGTGGCGCTATCCCGCCGACCCGAAAGCCAAGCTCAAGCAGCTGTGGAACACGACCATCACCGTCGACGACCCCGACCACCGGGACCTGAACGGCGTGGTGGCCAAGATGCTCGAGATGGGCGCGCCGTATTTCGGCAAGGAGATCACGGAGCCGGAAATCGACATCTACGCCCCGGTGCCGGAAGGCCATGTGAACGTGGGCGCACCCGAAGTGGTCGAGACGCCTGCAACAAAGGGCAAGTAAGCCGGGCCGACGACAGGACGCCGCGTCACCCGGTCGCCGGAGTGCAGGCCTTCATTGACCACGGACGCACAAGCTGACACTCCGGAGAGACCCATGACGAATCCAGCCAACGGGCGGGCGCGCGCTATTTTGCAACAGATTGCCCACCGGGTGATGATGGAGCGGGGGCTGGAGCCGGATTTTTCCGAGGCGGCGCTGCATGAGCTGGGCACCATCTCCGGCCCGGCGGCGCCCACGGCCGCGGCGCGCGACCTGCGGGGCCTGCCGTGGTGCTCGATCGACAACGACGATTCGCGGGACCTGGACCAGCTTTCCGTGGCCGAGGCCCTGCCGGACGGGGCGGTCAAGCTGCTGGTCGCGATTGCGGACGTGGCCGCGCTGCTGCCGCAGGACTCGGCCATCGACGCGCACGCGGAGAAAAACACCACCTCGGTCTACACCGCGGGCCAGATCTTTCCGATGCTGCCGGAGAAACTGTCGACCGACCTCACGTCGCTCAATTTCGAGGCCGACCGCCTGGCCCTGGTGGTGGAGATGGTCTTCGCGGGGGATGGCGCGATGCGGAAATCGGATCTTTATCAGGCGCAGGTGCGCAACCGCGCCAAGCTCGCCTACAACAGCACGGCGGCGTGGCTGGACGGCACCGGGCCGATGCCGCCCGCGATCGGCCCGGTCGCCGGGCTCGCGGAGAACCTGCGGCTCCAGCACCGCACCGCCCAGCAATTGCGGACCCTGCGGCATGTCCGGGGCGCCCTCACGCTCCAGACCATCGAGGCCAAGCCGGTGTTCGTGGGCGATATCCTGCAGGACCTGCGGGCGGAGGAAACCAACGTGGCCAAGAACCTGATCGAGGAACTGATGGTCGCGGCCAATGGCGTGACCGCCCAGTTTCTGGCGGCCCGAAAGTTTCCCTCGGTCCGCCGCGTGGTCCGCACGCCCAAGCATTGGGACCGGATTGTCGAGCTGGCCGCCACGAGGAAATTTTCCCTGCCGAAGGCGCCGGACGGGGTCGCGCTTGAGAAATTCCTCCAGGCGGCCCTGCTCGAGGACCCCGCCTATTTCCCGGATCTGTCACTCGCCGTCATCAAGCTGCTGGGGGCGGGCGAGTACATCGTGGAGTTTCCGGGGGGCAGCGCGCCGGGGCATTTCGGTCTCGCGGTGCGGGACTACGCCCATTCCACCGCCCCGAACCGGCGCTTTCCGGATCTTTTGACCCAGCGCCTGCTCAAGGCGGCGCTCGCGGGGCGGCCGCCGCCGTATGCCAACGATCGTCTGACGGCCCTCGCCCAGCACTGCACCGGGCAGGAGGACGCGGCCAAGCGGGTGGAGCGGCAGCTGATTAAGTCCGCGGCCGCCATGCTGCTGGCCTCAAGGATCGGGGAGCGGTTCGATGCCACGGTCACCGGCGTCGCCGACAAGGGCACCTTTGTGCGCCTCTTCCGCCCACCGGTGGAGGGCCGGCTGACCATCGGGTGTGACAACTGCCAGGTGGGTGACCGGCTTCGCGTCCAACTGGTCCACACCGACGTGGACCGCGGATACATCGATCTCAAGCGGGTCGGCTGAAGCCCGGGTCCGTGCTGGTGGACGGCTACGGCAGCTTGATCACCGGCACCTCGGTAATTTTTTCGCGTACCGTGAGGGGCTGCTTGGACACCAGCACTCGATTCCGCCAGATCTCCAGCGTATAGGCCCCGGGGGCCACGTCCTTCAGGAAATACCGGCCGTCCCGCACGGAAAAGGAGAAGGGGGTAATCACCTTTGCGCCAAGGGTCAGCCGCACGCCGATTTCCGAGGCCGGCGCGCCGTTCTTGAAAATCAGGCGGCCCTGGACCGTGGCCGCCCCGACGAGATTGAGCAGTGAAACGAGGAGGATGACCGTCATCGCCGCGGCCCAATGGCGCCGGGGGTGGGGGGACTCTGGGATCGTTTGCATGTGGGTATTCGACTCGATTCGGAAGGGCCGGGCCCCAAGCGCCGGAGGGCCGGCTTATGGCCGGTTCTCGCCGGGCGGCAGCGGTTCCATGACGATGGCCGGCGCGACCTTGATCGTGCGCTTTTCCGGATTGCGGGTCGCGGCATACTTGGCGGGAGGAAGGTTGAGCTTGGATTCTTCATCCCAGGGGAGGGATATGCCCACGGTATCAAAGCCATCGCATTTGATGAGGAGATCCGGGGGATGCTCATCGCCGGGCTTGCGGCGGGGCAGCAGAACCTCCACGGAGAAACTGCCATTGTCACGGATCTCGCCAATCGGCGGCTGCGTCAGGAATTTGGCCTCGAACGGCACGGAGCCATCTGCCTTCCGGATCTGGCCGGAAATTGTCCACGGCTCCCCCAGCTGGGCCTGGGCCGCATCCGCCAGCGCCTTCTGCTGGGCCAGCGCCTCGTCTTCCAGCTTGGATACGAACTGCCAGGAGATCAGCACGATCATGAAATAGCCGGCGAAGGCCCCGCCCAGTTTCCATTTCAGACCCTTGAACGGGCCGGTGGCCGAGGCGTCGCTCGGCAGCCACTTGAACATCGCATACGCTGGCGCGACCGGCGTGAGGATCCACACGAAATAATAGACCATGGGATCGTGCATGGCGGGGTACCCGGCCATTCGTGCAGCTAATCCAAAATCGCGTCAATGCTAATGCTGGTGGAGAACGGTCGCGACGGGATTTTTAAGGCTTGGGCGAGAAGGCCTTGACCGCTTCGCCGGCAAAGCGCTCCCACGCCGCGATGAGCCGGTCCTCCAGGGCGTCATCCTCGACCCGGGCGACCTTGCCGTGCTGGTCCATCCACGCGACGGTGCGGCGCACGCCTTCCTCGAAAGGCGTCGCCGTGCGGTAGGCGGGCACCACGCGCTTCAGCTTGGCACTGGAGTAGACGCCGTGGAAGCGGAAGATCTCCTCCAAGGCGGCATAGCGCGGGCGGTCGATCGCCAGCAGCAGGTCGGTCGGCAGGTGCACGAGGCGCGGGGGCGGCGCACCGATCGCCGCCGCGGTGCGCCGGGTGTAGTCGTCCCACGTGACCACCTCGTCGGCCACGACATTGTAGACCTCGCCGAAGCAGGCGGGATTGCCCGCCGCGCCGGCAAACCCCACGCCGACATCCTCGGAATACGCGCTTTGCCAGAGCCCGTGCCCGTCGCCGCTGACGATGACCGGCCGGCCCCGGCGCAGGCGGTCCACGAAGGTCGGTTCCCAGCCCAGGTTGTTGATCACGTTGCCCCCCGGACCGTAGGTGTGCGACGGCCGGAAGATGGTGACCGGCATTTTTTTCTCCGCGTGGGCGCGGAGAAAGAGCTGCTCGCAGGCGAGCTTGTCGCGCCCGTAGGCCGAGTGGGGCGCTGGCGGGGTGGTCTCGAGGGTAGGGACGACCGTCTGGGTGTTGCCGTAGGTGCAGACGGTGCTGCAGAAAATAAACTGGCCGCAGCGGCCGGCGAACGCCCGCAGGTCGCTCTCCGCTTGGTCGGGCCGGAAGCAGATCATGTCGATCACCACGTCCCACGTCCCGGACGCGGCGATGGCGGCCTCGAAGGCCGGGAAGTCGTTTCGGTCGCCGGCGAGGTGCCGCACGCCGGCGCCGAGGCGGTCGTCGGTCCGGCCGCGGTTGAAGACGGTGAGGTCGGCGCCGCGGGCCGAGAGCGCCTTGACGATGCCCGAGGAGATCAGGCCGGTGCCGCCGACGATGAGCACTTTCATGCGCTCATCGAATGCGTCCGGGCGGCGGAGTCAGCCCCTAACTTTCGCGGCCGGAGGGCCGGGCCGACGGCGACATTGCCAGCCGGGAGGGGATTGCCCACGATGCCCGCTTCCCCGCCCCATGAAAAACCTGTCCTCCCAGCTCGGCATCCAAAGCTACTGCTTCCGCGGCTTCAAGGCCCTCGGCGACGTGCTCCCGCGCCTCAAGGCGTGCGGGGTCGCGACCGTTGAACTCAGCGGGGTGCACGGCGACTTCACGCGCGACGCCGACGCGATCATCGCCCAGTGCCGCGCCGCCGGCGTGGCCATCGCCAGCATCGGGGTGGAGCGCTTCACCGGCAACGTGGCGCGGGAACGGTCGCTGGCGGAGTTCATGCGGAAGGCCGGCGGCACGGTGATCGCCGTCGACTTCGAGCCGGGCGCCGGGGCCGACGTGTTCCGCGCGGCCGAGCGGGTCGCGGACGAGTTTGATCTCCGCCTCGCGATCCACAACCACGGGGGGCGCCACTGGCTCGGCAACACGCAGATGCTCGCGCACGTGTTCGCGAGCACCTCGCCGCGCATCGGCCTCTGCCTCGACACGGCGTGGGCGCTTGATGCGCACGAGGACCCGGTGGCGATGGCGGAAAAGTTCGCCGACCGCCTGTACGGCGTGCACCTGAAGGATTTTGTGTTCGACCGCGCCGGGAAGCAGACCGACGTCGTGATCGGGCGGGGCAACCTCGACCTGCCGAAAATGCTGGCGCTGCTGCGGGCGAACGACCGCGTCGCCAGTGTCGTCATCGAGTACGAGGGCGACATCGACAACCCCGGTCCCGCGCTCACGGAGTGCGTCCGGCAGGTTCTCGGCCCGCGCGCCTGATCCCGCCCGGCCCCCTCCGCTTTTTCCCCTCCGCCATGACACCCCGAAAAATCCGCGTCGCCATCGTGGGCTGCGGCAACATTGCCAACCGCTACGCCGACCGCATCTCGACCTACGCCGCCTGCGACCTGGTCGGGTTCTCCGACCTCGACCCGAAGCGCGCTCAGGACTTTGCCGCCAAGTACGGCGGCCGGGCATACGCCAGCCTGGCGGCGTTGCTGGCGGATCCCGCCGTCGAGCTGGTGGTGAACCTCACCATCCATTTCGCGCACTACGAGGTTGTGAAGCAGTGCTTGCTGGCGGGAAAACACGTGCACACCGAGAAGCCCCTCGCGCTCCGCTACCGCGAGGCAAAGGAACTGGTGGATCTCGCCGCCGCGCGCGGACTGCGGCTCGGCAGCGCGCCGGTGACCTACATGGGCGAGGCCCAGCAGACGGCGTGGCTGCTCCTGCGCAGCGGGCAGGCTGGCCGGGTGCGGCTGGTCTACGCCGACATCAACCATGGCCGGATCGAGGCCTGGCACCCCAATCCCGAGCCGTTCTACGCCGTGGGCATCCAGTGGGATGTGGGCGTCTATCCGCTGACGCTGCTGACCGCCATGTTTGGTCCGGTGCGGCGCGTGACGGCGACCGGCAAGGTCGTTTATCCCGACCGGGTCACGAAGGAAGGCCGGAAATTCACGATCACGACCCCGGATTTCGTGCTCGCGATGCTGGAGTTTGAGGAAGGACTGACGGCGCGGCTCTCGGCGAATTTCTATGTGCAGGGCGGCAAGCAGCGCGGGGGCCTGGAGTTCACCGGGGACCAGGGCAGCGTGTACCTCGGGGATTTCCAGGGCTTCGATGCGACGGTGGAGTACGCGCCGCTGGGCGGGGCCTTCGCCACCGTGCCGCCGGTGCGCCCGCCGTTCAAGGGCACGGAGTTTGCGCGCGCGGTGGAGGAAATGACCGAGGCGATGGTGGCCGGCCGGCCGCAGCGCGCCAGCGGCAGCCAGGCGGCGCACGTGGTGGAAATCCTCGAGGCGGTCGGCACCTCGATGCGGGAGGGCGGCCCGGTCGCGGTGAACTCGAGCTTCATCCCGCCGGCGCCGATGGACTGGGCGAAATAGGGCGGGTCCGCTGATCCCGCCCGATACCTCACGCCTTCAGGAGGCAGCACTGCTTGTACTTTTTCCCGCTGCCGCAGGGGCAGGGGTCGTTGCGGCCGACCTTGGGGGTGGCCGACTTGTACGGGGCGGGGCCGAGGCGCGCCTCGCGGGTGTAGAGCCAGGTGCCGTTGATCCGGTGAAACTCCGCCTTCTCCTGCAGCACCTTCTCGACGCCCTCCTCGGTGCCGTACGCCGAGAAATCCACGAAGGCCTTGTCGGGGTTGTCCGTCACCTCGTGCGCGTGGACGACCAGCTTGGTCCACGCCATCGTCGGCTCGCCCGTTTCCGCCACGTACGGCGTGCCGGACGTCGGGCGGTACGTGGCATGCAGGAACTTGAAATCATGCGCGACATGGGCGGTGAACCGGGCGCGCATCAGCTTTTCCGCCGTCGCGGCGGGCTGCCGGCCGGTGAGGATGGGCTCGCAGCAGGCCTCGAACAATTGGCCGCTGCCGCAGGGGCAGGGGAGTCCGCGCGAGGGTTTCGGGTCCTTGGCCGGTTCGGATGACATCCCCCAGAGCTAGCGGACGGGGGCGGACAGCACGAGGGCAAAGGCAATCACCGCAAATATTCGCGCCCGGCGGAAGCGCCTTGCGCTGGTGATGGGCGCGGGCAAGGTTCGCTTGGGCCGGTCCCCGGCTTCGACCTCCGCGCCGATCCCGCTGGCCGGCGTCTCACCCCCTCGCATGGACTCCCTCTATACGCTCTGCCGGTCGGTGGATAACCACCACGCGCCGCCGTTCACGGCGGAGCAGGTCGCGGAGATCGTCGCGCACAAGACGACGTATTTCTCCCACGAGGCCGCGCAGAACCCCCTCGTGCACGAGATTTTACAGGGCGGCACCATCACCTATTTCGGCATCGAACAGGACAACCGGAGGAATTTCATCGAGGGACCGGCGACCTTTTTCCGGGCGCACGAGATCCTCCGCCACACCCGGCGCTCGAACGCCCCGATTCTCATCGGCGGCCGGGAATATCCCCACAATGCCGTGGCGGAGCAGTTCGCGCGCTGCGTGCCCAACGCGAAACTCCAGCATGTCCCGCGGTTTTCGCCGGCGCGTTACACCACGTCGCTCGCGCTCACCTGGGGTGGCACGCTGCTGATCGCGCATCTCTTCGCCCGGGACAACCCGGGTATGGGACCGTTCGACCCGTTTGTCGTCTACTATCTCGGCATCCTCGGTTCCATCGCGGCCCTGACCTACACCGCGCTGAAGACCAACCGCGACGTCCGGGGACCCGCGCCCTGGAACTCGGCCATCTACCTCGACCTCAACGCGGACCTGGTGCGGCGCAACTCCCCCGGCCTCGCGGGCGCGCGGAAGGAATTCATGCCGCACCAGAAGTTCCTCAAGCATCCCGATTTTTATTACCCGCTCGCCCGGCGCATCGAGGCCCACGGTTTCGACGCGGAACTCTCGCGCCGGCTGGGCGAGCCGGCCAAGCCTTGAACGGATAAACCAGTTCTGGCCACTGCGCCAAAATCAACCGTCAATCCCCAACCAGGAGACCCACCATGCCGGCGAAGAAATCCGTCAGAAAAACTGCCAAGTTCCGGCCGGGGAAAGCCCTCCGCGACACTCTCAGGTCAAAGCCCAAGGCCGGGGTCTTCCGCCGGAAGCGCTGAAGCGGGCGGGACCGCCGGGCCCGCCGCGCCAGGCTATTCGAGCTCGATGCCCTCGGAGGAGAGCACGAGTTCCTCCATCGCGACGTCGCCGCCGCCCTTGGCGGCGAGCGAGGGGCCGGTCCATTTTTGCGGCCGCGCTCCGCGCAGGATCCAGCGGCGGACGGGCGCGCCTTTTTCGTCCCGGAGCGTGACCACGAAATCCCGCCGGGCCGCCTGCTGGATCCACGCGGACAGCTGGCCCGACGCCACCACGCCGCGCTTCAGGATGACGCTGGTGGACTTGCGCGGACGGGGACTTATCCCGACGTGCTTTGCATCGTCGGCACCCTCGCGGTAGTCGGTGGCGGTGGTTTCCGCGTCGAGTCCGGTAACCTCGGAAAAACCGCCGATGGCCGCGCCGGTGTGAGTCCAGCTCACTTGGAACTGGAAGGTGCCGGAGGGGTAGGAGGAGGGCATGCTCAGGGTTTCCGGTCGGCCGTCCACTGGCCGATGCGGAAGATGACGAACTCGGCCGGCCGGACCGGCGCGATGCCGACGAGGCAGATGAGCCGGCCGTTATCGAGGTCGTTTTGGGTCATGGTGGTCCGGTCGCACTTCACAAAATAAGCCTCCTCGGGCTTGGCGCCAAGGAGCGCGCCGTTGCGCCACTCGTTGAACAGGAAGTCCGACACCGTGCCGCGGACATTGGCCCACAGTCGCTCGGTGTTGGGTTCGAACACCGCCCACTGGGTCCCCCGGTCGATCGACTGCTCGAGGTAGTTGAAGAGGCGGCGGGTGGAGACGTATTTCCACTCGGGGTCGGAGGAGGTGGTGCGCGCGCCCCAGACGAGGTTGCCCTTGCCGGCAAAGGAACGAAGGCAGTTCACGCCGAGGGGGTTCAGGCCGGCCTGGTCCGCGTCGCTGAGGGTGCGCTCAAAGCGCAGGGCCGACCGGACGGGCTCGTTGGCGGGAGCCTTGAACACGCCCCGCGCGATATCGGTGCGGGCATAAATGCCGCACAGGAACGCGGAGGGCGGCAGCGTGAGCTCGGCGGGCGCGCCCGGATTGCCCGGGCCGAAACCAGGATTGGCGACAACGACCCAGGGGTAGTAAAGCGCGGCGAACTTGGAATCGATCCGGGCCTTGTAAGTCTGGGCGTCGGTGACGGTCTGCCCGGCCGGGGAGTCGAGCACGGCGATGCGATAGCGAAGCTGCTCGGCGTGCGCCACGAGCAGGGCGGTGATTCCGGTGGCGAGGGCGGTGGGGAAGGCGGTGTGGCCCGGCGCGGCGACAATGGAGACGTCCGGCAGGGCGGCGAGAAGCGTGAAAGCCCGCTGATAATCCGTCAGCGTCGGCACGACTTTCAGGGCCCCGGCGGCCGTCTTCGCCTTGCCCGTGACGCGCACCACGTAAAGGCGTGCCCCGCCCTCGTCGAAATACGCCCGGGCGCCGTGGGCGAGGTAATTGAGCTGGGGGGTGAATCCGAGGTCGCCCAATCCGCCGTAGATGCGCTCGAAGTCCGCATAGCTGGTGAGCAGCGGCGGCGGTGAGTCGGTGGGTCCTGAGAGTGTTGGCCCCACGAAGGCGGTGGTGCTGGTGCTGACGCCCTCGATGGACTTGGCGCGAAAGCTGGTCTCCTCGACGTAGACTCCGGGGACTTTGGATTTGGGCACGGGATTGCGGGAGTTGGGGTTCCGCCGGCACCGGCCGGGGTCCGGGTTCGGGCGCTCCGAAAAATGCCCGGGCGCGCGGCAAACGCTAGCCGGAACTGGCGGTGGCAGGCCCGGATTGACGCCCGCGCGCGCGTCCGGATGATGGCGCGACCATGAAGGAAATCCTCAGCGATGCGTGCGCCCGGGCGATCCGTTACCTCGAAGGCTTGGAGACGCGCCCGGTTGCCCCGGCCGCGGCCGCCGTCGCGCGGCTCGAGGCGTTCGAGGAGCCGTTGCCCGCGGGTCCGGGCGATCCGGCTGCGACGCTGCGGCTGCTGGACGAGGTTGGCTCCCCGGCGACGACCGCGATGGCCGGGCCGCGTTTTTTTGGTTTTGTCATCGGCGGCTCGCTGCCCGTCTCGCTCGCGGCCAACTGGCTGGCGGGCGCGTGGGACCAGAACACCGCCTATTATCGCGCCACCCCAGGCACGGCGGTCGTGGAGCAGGTGGCCCTGCGCTGGCTGCTGGACGTCCTGCGGCTGCCGCCCGAATGCAGCGGCGCGTTTGTGACGGGGGCGACGGTGGCGAATCTTTGCGCCCTGGCCGCCGGCCGGCACGCGGTGCTCAAGGCGGCCGGCTGGAACGTCGAGGCGCAGGGCCTCTTCGGCGCGCCGCCCATCACGGTCGTGGTCGGCGCCGAGGTGCACCCCTCGGTGACCAAGTCGCTCGGCATCCTCGGCCTGGGCCGCAGCCGGGTCGTCAAGGTGCCGGTGGACGGCCAGGGACGCATGCGCGCCGACTGCCTGCCGCCGATCTCCGGGCCCACCATCGTCTGCGTGCAGGCCGGCAATGTGAACACCGGCGCGTTCGACCCGATCGAGGAAGTCTGCCGCCGCGCCCGCGCCGCGGGGGCGTGGGTCCATGTCGACGGCGCGTTCGGGCTGTGGGCCGCCGCGTCGCCGGCGCACCGGCACCTGGCGGCGGGCATCGCCGCGGCGGATTCATGGGCGACCGACGCCCACAAGTGGCTCAACGTGCCCTATGACTGCGGACTGGCGTTTGTGCGCGATCCGCTCGCGCTGCAGGCCGCGATGGCGATCACCGCGGAGTATCTGCCCACGGAGAGCACCCACCGCAACCCGGCCGATTTCACCCCGGAACTTTCCCGGCGCGCCCGCGGCGTCGAGGTCTGGGCGGCGCTCCGCTCGCTCGGCCGCGAGGGCATTGCCGATCTGGTCGGGCGCAACTGCGCCCAGGCGCAGCGTTTCGCCCAAAAACTCTCCGCGGCCGGGTTCGAGATCCTGAACGAGGTCGTGCTCAACCAGGTGCTCGTGGCGTTTGGCGACGCCGCCACGACCAACCGGGTGATCCAAGCCGTGCAGGACGACGGCACCTGCTGGTGCGGGGTCACCGTCTGGCAGGGCCGGACCGCCATGCGCATCAGCGTCTCCTCCTGGGCGACGACGGACGCGGATGTGGACCGCAGCGCAGAGGCGATCATCCGGGTTGCCCGGGGCTGACCGGGCCGCACCGCAACCCCGGATGGTGTCTCAGTTCGAATTTCGTAAGCCGTGTGCCATTTCGACAAGTTCCAAGCTCCGAGCCTGTCGAGAAGCTTACTCGCGCTATCAATGTGGCCACGAGCGTGAGCGAGTGGAGGTTCGACCACTCGCTCACGCTCGTGGCTACCAGATCATATCCGGCAAAACGTCCACGAGAAGGCGGTCTACCCGCCAAACTGACACATCACCCAACCCCCTTCAGCTCGAGGGGAGGGCGAGCAGGCTGTCCAGCCCCTTGCCCTCGTGCTCGATCTTGAGGTATTTCTGGCCGGCGTAAGTCACGACCACGACCTTCTCGATGCGATTCTTGGTGGCCACGACGAACTCGTCCGTGCCGGACTCGATGGCCGAGATGGCGGCCGCCTGGGAGAACTTCCAGCGGCTCTTGTCGGAGTTGAGTCCGCCGATGGACTCGATGCGTTCGTGCGGATCGTAGCTGTAGGCTTTCTGGGCAAAAGTGACGGTGCGGCGGTGGACGGGGCGGGCCATGGTGGTGTCTTTCGTTCGGTATCTTTTCTGAGCAACCCTTAGTCTAAAGGCGCCTGCCGCCATTAGCGAATTATTCCGGCGCGCCGGCGAACTCCGGGTTGACCGGCGGGGGTTTGTCTTCCCGGATGGGCGCACGATGTCACGAAGCGTGGTCACCAAGGGAAGCCCGCGGTGCGAGCGGTGCCAGCTGCCGCCCCGGTGGTGCATCTGCGGCGGGTTCCGCGCGGTGGACTGCCCGCTCAAGGTGGACGTGCTCATGCACCACATGGAGGCCTTCCGACCGAGCAGCACGGGGCACCTGATCCGGCGGGTGATTCCGACGGCCGGCCTGCACCTTTACCGCCGCGAGCGCCCGCTCGATCCGACGGCGATCATCCAGCGGGGCAAGGCCCTCTGGATCCTGCATCCGCTGGGCGAGCCGCTGCACGCGGCCGTGCCGCCGGCGGACCTGCAGGTGTTGCTGCTCGACGGCACCTGGCGCCAGGCGGGCGAGATGATGCGCGCGGTGGAGCCGTGGGGGCGCAAGGTGGCGCTGCCCATGACCGGCGCCAGCCGCTACTGGCTGCGGACCCAGGCGGGGGAGGGCAAGTTCTGCACGATTGAGGCGCTGCTGTTCCTGCTGGCCGCGCTCGGGCTGACCCGCGAGCACGAGGAACTGCGCCTCCAGTTTGAGCTTCACGTCTACGCCGGGCTCTGGGCGCGGGGCGCCAAGGCGAAGGCCTTGGAGTACCTGGCGGAATCCCCGGTGCGCACCGCGCTGCCCGGCTTGGTCGCCGACCTGGCGCGGCATCGCGCACGCGACCCCGGCGCGTAGGCGGTGCGGCTGGTATATTCAGGGGCAACGGGCTTGCCATGCGCGGTGGCGTTCCTAATACCCGACGCCGCATGGCCGAAGCGCACACTCCCCCTGTCATCGACTGGTATCGCACGCCAATCCCGACGGATGTCTTCAAGCGGCTGCATCAGCGCAGCGATTGGCGCGCCTTCGCCCACGCGGGTGGGTTTCTCGGCGTCTACGCGGCGACGGCGACGCTGGCCTTCCTGTCGTGGCGGCACCACGCGCCGTGGTACCTGACCGTGCTGCTGGTTTTCCTGCATGGGACGGTGGCGAGTTTCCTGACCAACGGGATGCACGAGCTCGGGCACGGCACGGTCTTCAAGACGAAGGCGCTCAACGAGATTTTCCTGCGCCTCGTCTCCTTCCTCGGCTGGCTCCACCCCGATGTCTTCAGCGCCAGCCACCAGCGGCACCACCGCTACACGCTGCATCCGCCGGACGACCAGGAAGTCGTGCTCCCGGTGAAGCTGATGCTGAAGAATTTCCTCGAGCAGGCGGTGTTCAACCCGCGCGGCTTCAAATGGATGTTCCTGTACACCCTGCGCCTCGCCAGCGGCCGCTTCACGGGCACGTGGGAACTGATCTGTTATCCGCCGGAGCAGCCGCAACTGCGGCGCATCCCGATCCTCTGGGCCCGCGTGGTCCTCGCGGGCCACGTGCTGATCGCCGCGGTCTCGCTGTACTACGGGCTCTGGATCATCCCGGTGCTCGTCTCGCTCACGCCGGCCTACGGCGGCTGGCTGTTTTTCCTCTGCAACAACACCCAGCACATCGGGCTGCAGGACAAGGTGCCGGACTTCCGCCTGTGCTGCCGCACCGTGATCCTGCATCCGGTGGTGGCCTTCCTGTTCTGGGAGATGAACTACCACATGGAGCACCACATGTTTGCCGCGGTGCCCTGCTACAACCTCAAGCCACTCCACGCGGCGATGCGCTCCGACGTTCCGCCGCCGCCGGTCGGGCTGGTCGCATCCTGGCGGCACATCATCGCGGTGCTGAAGCGGCAGGAGAAAGAGCCGGCTTACCAGTATGTCGCCGAGTTACCGGCCCGCGCCGGGCAGCTGAAGCCGGCGAATGCCTGATGCCGGTCGGGAACCGCCTGGCGCCTCGCGCGGCCGCTGCCCGGGCGGCGGGCCCGTTTTCAATTTCATGAAATCCTACCAACCCTTCGCCCATGCCGTCCCGGTCTGGCCGGCAAAACTGGCCGGCCGCATGAACACCTGGGTGAGCTTTCACGCCCGCGTGGAACTCGCCCCGGGCCGAAGCGGCACGCTGCGGATCGCGGCCGCCCAAGCCTGCCGCGTGTGGGTGAACGGTGCGCTGGCCGGCCGCGGCCCGGCGCGCGCCGCGCATGGTTTCGCCCGGGTGGACGAGTGGCCCGTGTCGGCGGACGCGTCGGGTGTCCTGCGCGTGATCATCGAGGTGATGGGCTACGGCGTGCCGACGTTTTGCACGACGTTTGAGCCGGCTTTCTGCTGCGCGGAAATCGTGGTGGGAAAAAAGACCGTGGCGTGGACCGCGCCGCGCGGCGGCGGCTTCACGGCCGAGCAGCGCACCGAGCGCGTCCAGCGCGTCGAGCGCTACAGCTACCAGCGGGCGTTCGTCGAGGCCTACCGGATCGGCGCGGCCGGCCTCACCTGGACCCAACCCGGCTACGCGCCGGCGCGACCGCTGCCTCTGGCCCGCGTGACGCATCCGCGCACGTGGCTGCCGCGCGGCATGGCGTACCCCGATCTCTCGGTGCTGCAACCGCGCCCGGCGGCGGTGCGCGGCGGCACGAACCGGTTCAGCGCCGCGCTCGCGGCGAAGGCGCCCAAGTGGGGCCACCTGTTCGACGTGCCGAAAAACTCCGCCGGCTACCGGCTCGACCAGGTGGAGTGGCCGCTGTTCGAGACGCTCGCTGGGACGACATTCAAGTCCACGGGCGCGGCGAAACTGCGCGTGAAGACGCCGGTCGCGCTCAAGGCTCGGACCTGGGTGCGCGCCGATTTCGGGGCGGACCACACGGGCTTCCCGGCGCTGCGCGTGAAGGCCACGAAAGCGACGCGCCTGCTGCTGGTGTTCGACGAGATTCTTGTCGGCGGCCAGGTGAAGTACAACCGCTCGGGCTGCGCCAATGCGCTGTGGCTGGAGCTGGCGGCGGGGGCGGAGATCGATTTCGAGGCGTTCGAGCCGTACACGTTCCGCTACCTGCAGGTGCTGGTGTGGAGTGGCGCGGCCGAGGTCTCGGATATCCGGCTGCGGCACTACATCAACTCGACGGCGCTGAAGCAGCCGCCGGCGGGGCTGGCGCCGGCACCCGCGCTCGTGCGGCGCGCGGCGCTCTCGAGCTACCGGCAGAACGCGCTGGATATCTTCATGGACTGCCCCTCGCGCGAGCGCGCCGGCTGGCTCTGCGACAGCCTCTTCACGGCCCGGGCCGAGTGGCACCTCACCGGCGACAACCCGATCGAGCGCGCCTTTCTCGAGAATTATCTCTTGCCGGCGAAGTTCGACCGGCTGCCGCGCGGCATGGTGCCGATGTGCTATCCGGCCGAGGCGCTGCAGGACCAGTTCATCCCCAACTGGGCCCTGTTCCTGATCGTCCAGCTGGACGAGGCCCGCCGGCTGCGGCGCCTGCCGGCGGCGTGGCAGCCGCTGGTCGAGCGGCGCGTGCGCGGGTTGCTGGCTTATTTCCGCCGCTTCGAGAATGAGTCCGGCCTGCTCGAGAAGCTCGAGAACTGGGTCTTCGTCGAATGGTCCAAGGCCAACGAATTCGTCCAGGACGTGAACTTTCCGACCAACATGCTCTACGCGATGACCCTGCGGTCGGCGGCGCGGCTGCTGCGCGATCCCCGGCTGGCGGCGCAGGCGGGCCGGATCGAGGCGACGATCCGCGCACTGGCGTGGCGCGACGGCCGGTTTGCGGACAACGCCGTGCGCGACAAGTCGGGCCGGCTGGTGGTGACGGAGCATGCCAGCGAGGCCTGCCAGTATTATGCGTTCTTCACCGGCCTGGCGTCCACGCGGCGCGAGACCGCGCTCTGGCAACGGCTGGTGCGCGCCGACTACGGCCCGTTGTATCCGGCCAATGTCTTCGTCGGGAAAATCATGCGCTTCGAGCTGCTCATCGCAAACGGCGAGCTGGCGGCGGCGCGCCGCGAGTTGATGCGGAGCTACGTGCCGATGGCGCGGGCCACGGGCACGCTCTGGGAACTCTTCCAGGACACCGTGAGCTGCAACCACGGCTTCACCTCCTTCATCGCGGTGCTGATCGATCGGCTGGCGGCGAAGCGGCGGTGAACTCCGGGTAGGGCGGGGTCTTCGACCCGCCCTGGCTGAAGTGGGGATGCGGCGCCCCCGCCGCGTCTCTGGGAAAACCGCGGCGAGGGCGCCGCGGCTCCATTTTCGATCAAGCGCATTGGGACAATGCGCTCCACCTCCGGCCAGGGCAGGTCGAAGACCTGGCCCTACTGCGGAGCGACCGACCCACCTGTTTCAGCCTGGGCTGGATTCCGGGGTGGGGCAGGGTCTCGGACCCGCCCTCGGCGCACGTCAGGGCAGGTCGAAGACCTTGCCCTACTGCGGAGCGCCCTACGCCGGGTGCCAGTCGGGGGAGGGCCAGTTGTAGATGAAGCGGGGGTCGGTGATGTGCCACGCCACCGTGTGGGCGTGCGGCCGCCGGACCCCGGGGATGGCGGCGATGGCGTCGGCGGGCCCGCTCCAGGCGTATTCAACCGACACCTCGGCGGGCATCGGCAGCCGCCACACGCGCGCGGCGGCGCGCTGGGCGATCGCCGCCGCGACGTCGCGCCGGATGCGCGCGCGGACGTCGGCCGGCGGGTAGAGTTCGCAGGTGGCCCAGCCGGTGCCGCGCTTGGTGGCGGTCGTCGCGACCCACGGGAAAAGCCGCCGCGCCTCGGCGCAGAGCGCCTCGTCCCCCGAGACATGGAGCAGCGGCACGCCGAACGCGCCGGCGTGCAGGGCGAACTGGCTCATCTCGCCGTGTTCCTCGCCGTTGATCCGGTAGCGGCAGATTTCCTTCGGCACCTGGGTGTGGTCGAGAAAACCGTGCAGCGTGCCCGCCATCGCATGCTGGCCGACCATCACGGCGCCGGCCACGGACTCGTCCAGGCCACCCAGGCGGAGCGGCTGGCCGGGCTCCAGCCGCCGCAGTGTCGCGCGCGGGTCGAGCGGGACGCGGGTGAAGGCCCGCTGGCGGTTGCGGCCGTGGCCGTCCCAGACGACGACCTCCGTCGCCCCGGCATCGCAGCAGCCGGCGACGGCGGCGTTGGTGTCGGCGGCGAGGGCGGCGAGGCCCGCGAGATACTCCGGCGCGTCGTCGTCCGCCGGATAGCACTGCTCCCAGGCGCTGACCCCGGCCAGCCCCTCCATGTCGGTCACGATGCAGATTCTCACGGGTGTTTTCGTTACAGAATGATTACGGAAGCCAACTCGGCGCGATGGGGCAGCATTTCACATCTTCCGCCGCAGTAAAGGACGGTGCGGGTCCGCCAGCCGCGGGCCCCGCCGCCCTTGACCCAGGACAGTTCCACCCGGCGGCCACCCGGCCGCCATCACCCCAAACCCCCAAGGAGAGAGACCATGAAAAGGAACCTGATCGCCGCGTTGTGCACGCTGGCATTCGGCCTTTCCGCCCCGATGCTCGCGATCGCGGCGGAAGCGCCCAAGTCGGAGGAAGCCAAGGCCCCGGTGTATTCTGCGAAATGCCCGGCGCCCTGCAGCTTCAGCATCAAGAGCCACGACCGGGCGGAAGTGGCCGCGATCCTCAAGGAGCATGCCAAGGCCTATCACAATGGCATGGTCCTGAGCGACGCGGATGCGGAGGCCAAGATCAAGACCTCCGAGCCCAAGAAGTGATCCGGCGCTGATCGCCCCGGTCCCGGGCCCCGCCGGCGTGGCGGGGCTTTTGCGCCGGGCCGGGGCGGTTGGCGGCTAGCGCCAGTAGCCCTGGACGTAGACGTAGCCGCCGCTGTGATGCTCCCAGTGCGGGGGAGCGTAGGCATGGTAATGCCGGTGCGGCGGGCGGGCCCAGCGGCCCCCGATCCACACGTAACGGTAGCCGTCGAAGGCATAGTAGCCGGGGATCCACACGTAGCCCGGGCCGGGCTGATAGAGCACCACCTCATGCCGCGGCGGCGGGGGTGGCGGGGGCTGGGCCACGACATAAGTGGTGGTGGCCTGTTGTGGCGAGGTGTAGAGCGTGCCGCGCTCGTGATCGAGGGTGTTGCCGAGGGTGCCGCCGGCGATCGCGCCGACGATGGCGCCGATCGCCGCGCCCTCGGCGCCGTTGTGACCGCCGCTGTTATTGCCAATGACAGCCCCGGCGACCGCGCCGGCAGCTGCGCCCCCCACCGCGCCCTGCTGCGTGTTGGGCCCGGTGCCCACACAGCTGGTCAGGAGCGAGGCGAGGGTCAGTGAAGGGATGAAGAGGTAGGAGCGGGAGGTTTTCATGACGCTAAGGAAGACGTGGGGGAGAGGTTTTTGTTCCCGGAAGCGGCTGATTCTGAGGGGTTCGGGTTGCTTTCAGCTGCCTGCGGGGGCGGGGTTTGATGGTTTTTTCCGTTCATCTGGCGTTGCAACCATTGACGCTTGCAGGCCCGCCCCGGTTGCACCGAAATCACCGCCCGATGAATGCAAGCTCCACACGTCAACCCGGGGTGGGATTCATTTTCGTCACGCTGGTGCTTTCGATCGTCGGCTTCGGGCTGCTGATCCCGGTGCTGCCGAAATTGATCGTGCACTTCAAGGGCGGGGACATCGCGTCCGGCTCCTACGTCTTCGGGTGGCTCATCAGCATCTATGCGTTCATGCAGTTTGTCGGCTCGCCGATCCTCGGCGCGCTGTCCGACCGCTTCGGCCGCCGGCGCATCATCCTCATCGCGACGGCGGGCTCGGCCATCGACTACGTCATCATGGCCAACGCGCCGACGCTCACCTGGCTGTTCGCGGCGCGCGTCATCGCCGGCTTCACCGCGGGCGTGCTGGCCACGGCCAACGCCTACATCGCGGACGTGACGCCGCCGGAAAAACGCGCGCAGTCGTTCGGGCTGATGGGGGCGGCGTTCGGCATCGGCTTCATCATCGGCCCGGTGGCGGGCGGCACGCTCGTGTGGCTGGGCCCCGTGCTGGGCCAATGGCTCGCCCCCTCCCACCCGGCGATGGCGGAGTGGTTCACGAACCACGCGCTGCGGCTGCCGTTCTGGGTCGCGGCGGGCTGCTCGGCAACCAACTGGCTCTACGGCTACCTGGTGCTGCCCGAGTCGCTGAAACCGGAAAACCGGCGCGCGTTTTCGTGGAAACGCGCCAATCCCGTCGGCGCGCTGCTCGCCATGCGGCGCTTTCCCGCCGTGCTCGGGCTGATCGAGTGCTTTTTCATCCTCACGCTCTCGCAGATCCTGCTCCAGTCGAACTGGGCGCTCTACACCGACTATCGCTACGGCTGGAGTGCGCTGCAGATCGGCCTGTCACTGATGTTTGTGGGGGCGGCCAGCGGGGTGGTGCAGGCGGTGCTGGTGAAGCGGATTGTGCCCAAGCTGGGCGACACGCGCGCGGTCGTGGTGGGTCTCTGCATCTCCATCATCTCGATGATCGGCTACGGCCTGGCGGAGCACGGCTGGATGATCTACGCGGTGGTCTGCGTGGGCGCGTTTGCGGGGATCGGCCAGCCGGCGCTGCAAGCCTACGTCACGAAACACATTCCCCCCAATGAGCAGGGGGCGGTGCAGGGCGTGCTGGCCGGCCTCGGCAGCCTCGCGGGCATCCCGGGCCCGTTCATCTCGACGCACAGCTTTGGCTGGGCCATCTCGCCCGCGCGATCCTGGCACCTGCCCGGCATCGCGTTCTTTGAGGCCGCCGTGCTGTCCGCCATCGCGCTGGTGCTGGCGGTGCGCAGTTTCCGGCGCGACGCGGCCGCGGCGGCGGTCAATTCCGGCTTCACCACGGGAACCTGAGCCGGTCCCCGGCGGGAACTGAACCTTACGGCTGCGCGGCCCCGGGCAGCCGGCGGGCCTTGGCGTCGAGCTCGGCGAGCGTGAACCGGACGGTCACGATGTAGGGCATCTCGCCCTTGGTCCAATGCCCGTAGGTGGTCGCGATGAAGGTGCCGTCAGGCTGCACCTCGACCCCGGTGTAGCCGCAGTCCCAGCCCTTCGTGTTGTGCCTGAGCCTCACGCGGTACTGGCCCGGGCGGCCCTGGACGAGGTCGTCGAAGGTGCCGACCCAGCCGAACCAGTCGCCGTTGGTGGGCGACTGCCGGTTGGTGTCGCGAAACGCCACGAACAGCCGGCCGTCGGGCGCGTAGCGGGCGGTGTGGCGGTCGCCGGTGAGCGTGCTGGCGAGCGGGCGCGGCGCGCCCCAGGTGCGGCCCTCGTCGCGGGAGAACATCACCTGCGACGGCTGCTCGCGGCTTTCCTCGCGCAGCAGCAGCGCGAGCTGCCGGCCATCCGGCGAGCGCACGACCCCGGGCTCGCAGAGCTTCACCGCGCTCGCGGCGAAGATTTCGCGCGGCTCGCGCCAAGTCAGGCCGCCGTCGCGCGACTCGACCTGGTAGAGATGAAAGACGACCGGCTTTTGCTGGACCGAGTCCCGGTGCAGGAAGCGGTCGTCGTCATGAAACCAGGCGAGATAGTGCCCGAGCTCGCCGCGCACGGCCGCCAGGCTGCTCATCACCACGATGCCGCCCCAGTCGCCCGCGGGCGTGAGGGGGGTCCAGTTGGCGCCGTCGTCCTCCGACACGGAAAGGCGCGCGGGATAGAGGCCGGACCACACGATCAGGCGCCGCTTGCCCGCGGCATCGACCACGCGGTGGATCGTCGGGGTTTCCTTCGAGGTCTTCCAGTTGTCCGGCACGGGCAGCCGCGGGGACCAGGTGCGCCCGCCATCCGGGCTGCGCTTGAGCTGGACCGGCCCGCCGCCGTGCGCCAGCGGATACACGCAGAGGAGGGTGCGGCCGTCCTCGAGCAGCACGGTGGTCGGATGGCCCAGGTACTGCCCGGGCTCGCGATCGACGGTGAATTGCCTCCCGGTCTCAGCCGCGAGGTCGAGCAGGGGCACGGCAGGGTCGGGTGGCGGCACGGCCGCACAGACCGCGCCACCGAGTCCCGCCAGCATTGCCAGCCAGGTGGATCGCATCGCCGCCGAGGTAGACGGAAGGCCGCGCCGGCATCGAGTCCAAATGGCGCGACGCCCGGTGGCGCCTCAGCGCCCGATGGCGCCCATCATGGCCGCGGGATAGCGCAGGCCGGCCGCGGCGCCTTTCGGCACCACGGACTCGATCTGCGCGAGGTCGGCGGGGGTGAGGGTCACGTCGAGCGCGCCGAGATTCTCGTCGAGGTAGGCGCGGCGCTTGGTGCCGGGGATCGGCACGATGTCGCTGCCCTGCGCGAGCACCCAGGCCAGCGCCAGCTGGCCGGGCGTGCAGCGCTTGGCGGCGGCGATTTCGCCGACGCGCTGGACGAGGTCGAGGTTGCGCTGGAAATTCTCCCCCTGGAACCGGGGCGAGATGCGGCGGTAATCGTCCGCGCCAAAATCCTCGAACCGCTTGATCTGCCCGGTCAGGAAGCCGCGCCCGAGCGGGCTGTAGGCGACGAGGCCGATGCCCAGCTCCCGGCACACGGCGAGCGCGCCGTCCTCGGGATCGCGCGTCCACAGCGAGTACTCGGACTGCAGGGCGGTGATGGGATGCACCGCGTGCGCCCGGCGGATCGTGGCGACGCCCGCCTCGGACAGGCCGAGATAGCGCACCTTGCCGGCGCGGACGAGCCCGGCCAGCGCGCCGACGGTCTCCTCGATCGGGGTGTCGGGGTCGACGCGGTGCTGGTAATAGAGGTCGATGGTGTCCGTGCCGAGCCGCCGCAGGCTGGCGTCGCAGGCGGCGCGCACGTACTCCGGCCGGCCGTTGAAGCCGCGGACCGTGACGTCGGTGCGGCTGCGCACGATGCCGAACTTGGTGGCGAGGAACGCCTGGTGGCGCCGGCCCTTGAGGGCGCGGCCGAGCAGCTCCTCGTTGTCGCCGAACCCGTACATGTCGGCGGTGTCGAGGAAGGTGAGGCCGCGTTCGAGGGCATGGTGGAGGGTGGCGATGGACTCCGCGTCGTCGCGGGCGCCGTAGAAATCCGACATGCCCATGCAGCCCAGGCCCAGGGCGGAGACCAGCGGGCCGTTTTTCCCCAGCGTGCGGTGCTTCATGCGGGAGACCCTAGCGGTCGCCGGCGCAAAGTAAAACGCGGCGGGAAAAAATCGGCGCCGTCGCCGGGGCCGGGCCGGCGGACCTGACGGAAAAATTCCCTTCCGGACTGGCGGTGTGGAACTGTTGGCCTAGCGTGCCGGTCAATGAAAACCATGACGATTCTTCGCTGGACCGCCGGGAGCATTTTGTTGGCGGCCGGATTGCAGGCGGCCGAACCGGCGCCCGCCCCGGTACCCGCCCCGGCGGTTGACGCCTACACGCAGGAGATCGAGGCCTGGCGCGCCCAGCGCGTGGAGCGGCTGACCCGGTCTGACGGCTGGTTGACGCTGATCGGGCTGCATTTTCTCAAGTCCGGGGAGAACTCCGTCGGCACGGCGCCGGACAACACGGTGGTTCTCGCCAAGGGGCCGGCGCACCTGGGCACGTTCACCGTG
Source organism: uncultured Opitutia bacterium (assembly GCA_903872505.1). GTDB lineage: Bacteria > Verrucomicrobiota > Verrucomicrobiia > Opitutales > Opitutaceae > Opi-474. Next base: position 2,866 of record CAIQKV010000094.1, on the reverse strand, counting down.
GGGGAGTACGCGCGGGTGAAGGCGGTGATCAATCCCGGCAACGGCGCGCTGGTCGACGATCAGGAGGTGTTCTCCGCCGAGCTCAGCGATGGCTCCCGCACCAAGCCCACCTTGGTCACGGCGGGCACGGTCAGCCTGTTCGTCATCAACCGGGACGGGAAAAAAGCCCTTCGGGTCCGGGACAGCGCGGCGGAGGCGCGCGCCCAGTTCAAGGGCCTCGACTATTTCCCGATCGATCCGGCCTGGCGGATCGAGGCGCAGTGGGTGCCGTTCGAGAAGCCGAAGGAGGTGCCGATCCGGAACGTCCTCGGCAGCGTCTCGCCGGCGATGATCCTCGGCAAGGCGGTGTTTACCCGCGACGGCCGGACCTACGAACTCCTGCCGATCCAGGACGCCCCCGACGGCACGCTCTTCTTCGTCATCTCTGACCTGACCAGCGGCGACCAGACCTACGCCGCTTCCCGTTTCCTCTACGCGGCGCCGCCGGTCGACGGCAGGGTGGTGCTCGACTTCAACCGGGCGCAGAATCCGCCCTGCGCCTTCACGACCTTTGCCACCTGCCCGCTGCCGCCCAAGGAGAACCAGCTCGCGCTGGCCATCACCGCCGGGGAGAAGAAATACCGCGGGCCCGGGGCGCACGCCGAGTGACGCGTCAGGGCGGGCCGCCGAAATGCGCCGCATGCGCGGCGTAGGCCGCCGTGTCGGCGAGCATGGCGTCGAGCGTGGCCGCCAGCGGCTCGAGCCGCACGAGCCCGGAGAAGACCGCCTTGTCGCCGATGCCGTCCGTCAGCACGAACGCCGGCCGCTGGTTGACCTGGTGCGCGAAAAACTCCGCCGTGCTGGCGGCGATCCGGGCCGCCACCTCCGCCGACTCGGCCCGGGCGCGGAGCTTCCGGCCGTCGAGCCCGGTCGCCTTCACGGCCACCGCGATCGCGGGGTCCATCGACGCCACCTTGAGACCCTCCCGGTTCGCCGCGTGGGCGAGCGCCAGCCGGAGTTCGTCGCCGGTGACGCCGAAATCCTTCCCCGCCTCGGCCACATAGCTGGCGGCGGGGAACACACCCTCGCGGTACGGCTCGAGCCAGCCGGAGTTCAGCATGAACGGCGAGCGCATGATCATGCCGCTGCGGCGGTAGAACCAGTCGCACTGCTCGCGCGTCACCGGGTAGTCCGCCGGCTGCATCTTGGCGATCTTCCATTCGAATTCCACGCGCCCGGCGTAGCGGGCCTTGAGCTCCTTCCACGTGGGCTCGGCCCAGTAGCACCAGGATGAAATGACCTCGAGGTAATAGGTGATTTTCATGCGCGCCAGCGCAACGCGGCCGCCGGGCGCCGTCGACAAAAATGCGGCAATTTCGCTTGTCACGCCGCGCCGCGCCGGGACGCTGTGCGCCAGACAAACGCCCATGGCCCAAGCCTATACCGAAGCCAGCATCAAGACCCTCTCCTCGCTCGAGCACATCCGGATCCGCCCGGGCATGTACATCGGCCGCCTCGGGAACGGCGCCCACGCCGAGGACGGCATCTACGTCCTGCTCAAGGAAACCATCGACAATTCCATCGACGAGTTCGCGATGGGGCAGGGCCGCAAGATCGAGATCGAGCTGGCCGAGCGCACCGTCCGCGTGCGCGACTACGGCCGCGGCATCCCGCTGGGCAAGCTCATCGACTGCGTCTCGGTCATCAACACCGGCGCCAAGTACGACAGCGAGACGTTCCAGAAATCCGTCGGCCTCAACGGCGTCGGCCAGAAGGCGGTCAACGCCCTCGCCGCCACCTACCGCGCCCAGTCGGTGCGCGAGGGCGAGAGCAAGGTCGTCGAGTTTGCGCAGGGCAAGCTGCGGAAGGACCACCGGGTCGCCAAGACCACCGAGCGCAACGGCACGCTCATCGAGTTCACGCCGGACGAGGCGCTCTTCGGCAAGGATTTCCGGTACCGCGCGGAGTTCATCGAGGATATGCTGTGGAACTACGCCTTCCTCAACCGCGGGCTCACGCTCACGTTCAATGGCAAGCCGTTCAAGTCGGAGCACGGGCTGAAGGACCTGCTCGAGAAGGAGCTGAGCGGCGAGCCGCTCTACCCGGTGATCCACCTCGAGGGCGAGGACATCGAGGTCGCGTTCACCCACGGCGCGCACTACGGCGAGGAGTACTTTTCGTTCGTCAACGGCCAGCACACCACCATGGGCGGCACTCACCTCGCCGCCTTCCGCGAGGCGCTGGTCGAGACCATCCGCAATTTCTTCAAGAAGGACTACGACGCGGCCGACGTCCGCCAGTCGATTGACGCCGCCATCTCCGTGCGCGTGCAGGAGCCGGTGTTCGAGTCGCAGACCAAGACCAAGCTCGGCTCGAGCGAGATCGCGCCCGGCGGACTGTCGATCAAGGAGTTCGTCGGCAAGTTCGTCCAGCAGGCGCTCGACGGCTACCTGCACAAGAACAAGGAGACGGCCGAGCGGATCAAGTCGCGCATCGAGGAGAGCGAGATCGAGCGCAAGGAGCTCGCCGGCATCCGCAGCCTGGCGCGCGAGCGCGCGAAAAAAGCCTCGCTCCACAACCGCAAGCTCCGCGACTGCCGCCTCCACCTCGGCGACCGCAACGAGCGCGCCGAGGAGAGCACGCTGTTCATCGTCGAGGGCGATTCCGCCGCCGGCTCGCTCACCGCCACGCGCGACGTGCAGACGCAGGCCGTCTTTGCGCTGAAAGGAAAACCGCTCAACACCTATGGCCTCTCGAAGAAAGTCATTTACGAGAACGAGGAGTTCCACCTGCTCCAGTCGGCGCTCAACATCGAGGAGGGTCTCGATGGCCTGCGTTACAACAAGATCGTGATCGCCACCGACGCCGACGTGGACGGCATGCACAT
>CAIQKV010000093.1 GCA_903872505.1 uncultured Opitutia bacterium | reverse complement strand
TTCGACCACTCGCTCACGCTCGTAGCTACCAGACGAGAATTCGCGTGCGGGCCAAACTTCCTGAATTTTTAGACGCGCCTCATTTCAATTTGAGCCGGACTGCGACGCGCAGGGTGCCGCTGCGCCCGGCTTGGCGCAAGGTGAGGCGCGGCTGGGTCTCGGCCAGTTTCCAGCCGAATTGGATGATGTCACGCCGGCCCTGCTCCACGGCGGTGCGCCGGGGGTCCTGGAGGGGCAGGTATTCGATCTGCGCCTCGACGCCGGCGGGGATGGTGATCTCGGCGATGGCGCGGCGGCCCTCGATGAGGACGCGGTCGCCCTCGATCCGCATCGGCAGCTGGGTGGTCCAGTGAAAGATGACGCCGCGGCCCTGGGCCACCGCCCAGTCGTCGGTGATGGTGAACGTGTCCGGCGCGGGCGAGTCCCAGGTCCGCTGCCATTGGGTGAACCAGCCTTCCCAGCCGGGACTCAGGTCCATCGTGGCGTGGAATTTGGTTTCGTCGCCGCTGCCGTGCGGGGTCAGATCGGCGAAGATCGGGTTGGCCGGCTTGGACCGCGCGTCGTCGCTCCACGGGGCGAGCATGTTGTGGCGCTGGCAGTGCTTGAGCAGCTCCATCACGGGATTGGCGTAGTCCACGCAGCCGAAGTCGAAGGCGAAGCTGTCGCCGGCGCACTCGAGGACAAAGCTGCCCTTGTCCTCGTGCTGGTGATCCCCGCCCGCCTTGTTGCCCATGATGAACAGTTTCACGAGCTCCGGGCCGAGCCGGCGCACGGAGCTCATCAGGCCGATGCCCGGCATCTCCAGGAACGGCGTGAACGGCGGACCTTTCGCGGGGACCTCGCGGGCGAGCCGCAGCACCGGCAGGAACGGCGCGGCGCCGGCGCGCTGGAGCTGCTTGCGCAGGATGGTGACCCAGTGGGACTGGGGCAGGAGCCACGCGAGGAAGGCGACCCCTTCGCCCCCGGTCTGCACGGCGTCGCCGGTGAGGATCATCTCCTGGCCGTCGTCGGTGGAGTAGAGGATCTCGGCGTAGCGGCCGGTATCGCGCAGGGTGGGCGGGACGAAATCGCGCGGGTCGCGGCCGCGGCCGCGGGCGTAGAGCTGCGCGCTGAGGATCGCCTGGCGCGCGGTCCAGGTGAAATAGTTGACGCCCTCCAGGTAGTCGCCGCCCGGCAGCACCGCGAGGCCGATGTTCTCGACGAGGTTGGCCCAGGCGATGTCGGTGTGCGGCGCGACGCGGGAGACGGCCGGCTTCGGGTAGTGGTCGATGTTGACGGGCATCTCGCGCTCCAGCACGAGGAGGGCGTAGATCCGGGCGGGGGAGATCCAGGCCATCTGGTTGGTGTGGTACATGTATTCCCACCACCACGAGGCCTGGCACATGCCGCCGTGCGCCTCGGTGGCCAGGCGGCGCAGCACGAGTTGGCGGCCGAGTGGCGTGAACCATTCGCCGCAGAGGTCGAGGATCACCGCGCAATCCCACGCGCCGATGGAGGGCACGCCCCCGCGCTGCTCCCACGTGCAGCCGCGCATGTGCGCGAAGAAGATGTCCTCCCAGTGCTCGCAGTGCACGAGGCTCATGGCGAAGCGCGCGGCGAGGCGGCAGAGGGCCTTGTCCTTCCACAGCACGCCGGCCTGCGCCGCGAACGAGCCGTGCAGCGAGAGCATCTTGCCGGTGTCGCGCTCGCGGCGGAAGCCGTTGAAACTCCAGTAATTCAGGTTCTCGCCGATCATGGACTCGGGGCGCTCGCCCAAGGCGCGCTCACCCATGGCGCGGAGTTCATTCGTCACCGGCGAGTCGGCAAACTCGCGCCGCACGCCCTCGAGCTCGGCGGTGTTGATCAGGAGGCCGTAGGTGGGCTCGAACTTGGGCTCGAATTCGGGCGGCTGCAGGTATTTGTCCCACTGCTCGTCATAGCCGGTCCACTGGGCCAGGTGCGCCGCCAGCCGCGCGGTGTGCTGCAGGCCGACCCAGAGCAGCCAGCCGGAGCCGGCGCGGCGGAGCGGGCTGCGCAGCTCGATCGTGAGGGCCCGAATCTCCCGGGCGCCGCCGAGCTCGACCCATTCCTCGCGTTTCGTCGCCCCCGTGGGTGCGCCCGTGCGCGTACGCACCCCGGCATCGGTCACCGCGGTGATGGTCATTACGGTTTCATCGGGGAGGTTGAAGCACACGAGCAGCCGGTCGTAGTCCGCGCACGGCACCGGCGTGGCATAGGTGCGGTGCAGCCGGTGCACGAGGCCGTCCGGGGCGGGCATCGTCCATTGGATGATCACGAACGCCCAGCCGCGCGTCTGGCTGACCCCGGTCGCGCCGGGGGCGTCGATCTTCCAGCTGGTGATCTCGCTGAGGTGCGGGTCGAAGAACGACTCGAAGACGGCCTCGGCGCTGTTGATGCGGGTGGGTTTCATGAGACGGGGCGGGAGGTTTTCAGGCGGAGCCGGACCTCGACGCGCAACGAGCCGCTGCGCCCGGCCTGGCGGAGGGTGAGGCGGGGCTGGGTCGCGGCGTGGCTCCACCCGAAGAGGCTGCCGCGGCCCTGGGTGGCGACGGACTCCAGGAGGCGGTTGCTCGCGCCATGGTAGACGTTGTCCACCTTGGTGCGGCGGGGGTCCTGCAGCGGGAGTTCCTCGAGGATCACCTCGACGCCGGCGGGGATGGTGATCTCCGCGGTGGCGCGGCGGCCCTCGATGATGATGCGGTCGCCCTCGCGGCGCATCGGCAGGTGCGTGGTCCAGTAGAAAACGACGCCGCGGCCCTGCTCCACGGCCCATTCATCGGTGATCACGAAGGTGTCGGGCGCGGGCGAGTCAAAGGTGCGCCGCCAGTGCTGGAACCAGCCCTCCCAGCCGGGCGTGGCGTCCAGCGTGGCGTGGAACCGCGTGGCATCGCCGGTGCCGACGGGCTTGATGTCGGCGAAGATCGGGTTGGCGGGGTGCGGTCGCTCGGTGTCGCTCCAAGGCGTGAGCATGGTGTGCCGCTGCGCATGCTTGAGCATGGTCGTGACGGGATTGGCGTAATCGAGCACGCCGAAATCCATCGCAAAGCTGTCGCCGGCAAACTCGAGGACGAAGCTGCCCTTGTCCTCGTGCTGGTGGTCGCCGCCGGAGCGGTTGCCCATGATGAAGAGCTTCACGAACTCGCCCTGGTGGCGGCGCACCGAGCACATCATGCCGGTGTCGGGCATCTCGCAGAACGCCGCCAGCGGCGGGCCCTCGGCCGGGATGTCGCGGTCGAGCCGCAGGGGCAGCAGCATCGGTGCCGCGCCGGCCCGCTTCATGGATTTCCGGTAGACGGTGACCCAATGCGACTCGGGCATGAGCCACGCGAGGAACGCGAGGCCCTCGCTCACCGGGAACATCGCGTCGGCGTTCAGGATCATGTCCTGCCGGTCGTCGGTGGAAAAAAGCATCTCGGCGAGCCGGCCGGTGCGGAGCAGGGCGGAGGCGATCAACGTGCGGGGGTCGACGCCGCGGCCGCGGGCGTAGAGCACGGTGCAGAGGAAGGCCTGGCGCGCGGTGTAGGTGAAGTAGGAGACGCCCTCGAGGTAGCCGCCGTCGGGGAGCAGGCACAGCGCGAGGTTGTCCTGGAGGTCGGCCCAGGCGCTGTCCGTGTGGGGCGCGACCCGGGAGCGCGGCGGCTTGGGGTGGCGTTCGAGCCGCGCCGGCATGGTGCGCTCGAGCAGCAGCAGCCCGTAGATCCGCGCGGGCGTGATCCACGCGAGCTGGTTGCCGTAGTACATGTATTCCCACCACCACGAGGCGTGGCAGAGCGCACCGTAGCCCTCGATGGCGATCCGCTTCAGGATCAGCTCGCGGCCGAGCGGCGTGAACCACTCGCCGCACAGGTCGAGGATCATGGCAAGGTCCCAGGTGACGATGGCCGACACGCCCCCGCGTTGCTCGGAGGTGGTGCCCCGCATGTGGGACCAGAAGCTGTCCTCCCAATGGCCGCAGAGCACCATGCTGAGCGCGAAGCGGGCCGCGAGGCGGCAGAGTTGCTTGTCCTTCCAGAGCACGCCGGCCTGCGCGGCGAGCGGGCCGTGGAGCGAGATCAGCTTCCCGAAATCACGCTCCCGCCGCAGCGTGTTCTGGTTCCAGTAGTTCGCGTGCTCCCCAATGAGGCTCTCGGGTCGCACTGTCCGCACGTAGTCGCCGCTCGCCCGCAGCTCTGCCGTTACCGGGGAGCCCGCAAACTCGCGGCGCACGGCCTCAAGTTCGGCGGTGTCGATCAGCAGGCCGAAGGTGGGGTTGAAGGTCGGCTCGAATTCGGGCGGCTGCAGGTATTTGTCCCACCGCTCGTCGTAGTTGGCCCACTGGGCGAGGTGCGACTTGAGGCGGCCGGTGTGCTGCAGGCCGAACCAGAGCAGCCAGCTGGAGCCGGCGTCCGGCCGGAGGCTGCGAACCTCGACGGTGAGGGCAAGGATGCGCCTGGCCCCGTCGAGTGGGAGCCATTCCTCGCGGCGGAGCGCGCCGATGGGCTCGCCCGTGCGCCGCCGCGGACCCGCATCGGTCTCGGCGGCGATGGTGATGACGCTGTCCTCGGGGAGGTTGAGGCAGACGACCAGCCGCTCGTAGTCGGCGCAGTCGAGCGATTCGTAGCGGCGGCGCATGCGCAGGACGAGCCCGTCGGGGGCGGGCTTTTCCCACTGGTAGGTGTAGAACGCCCAGCCAGGGGCCTTGCTCGTGCCGGTCGCGCCGGGGGCGTCGAAGGTCCACTGCTCGATTTCCCGGAGCTGAGGATCGAAGAACGGTTCAAAGATCGCTTCGGCACTGTTGATGGCGGTGAGGTGCATGAGGTGTTTCAGGTGAGAGAATGGCGCGCCAACGCAGTAGCGGCTCCAGTGCTCACGGAGCCAGCGTCAGCTGCGGTTGGATGATCAGCCGCACCGGGCCGAGCAGGCCCGCCGGCAGCAACGGCGTATCCTTGGTGTAGGGCTCGTGCGTGGACCACGTGCGGCGCTCGCCTGCCGGCCGCTGCTGGTCGCCGATCAGCCGGTTGACCAGCAGATTGGTGACCGCGACCTCGAGGTGATTCCTGCCCGGCTGCACGGCAGCGGTCACATCCATCGCGTAAGGCGGATGCCACAGCAGGCGGAGCGGCCGGCCGTTCAGCGTGAGGCCGGCAAACGTCTCCACGCGCCCGAGATCCAGCTGCACGCGGCAATTGGCCGCGAGCGCAGCGGCGGGCACGACGAAGTCGGCGGAGTAGGTGGCGGTCCCGGAGAAATACCGGATTGGCCCGGCGTGGCTGCCATCCGTCCACGACACGAGCGGGGACCACGTGAAGGGCGCCGTCGCACCCGTTGCAGCGGGGAACTGCACCATCCAGGGACCCGCGATCGAAATCGGGGCGGGCGCGGCCGGCACTTCGCCATGGAGCTGCCGGCCTGCCGTGGTGGTCAGCTGGTACGACCCGGCTGCGGGCTGCAGCAAGGCCGTCAGCGGCGCGGGCGCGCCGTTCCGTTCCATTTTGGCCACGGAGTCGGGCGAAGCTGGCCGCCGGAATACCACGAAGACCGAGCCCATTTCGCGCAGTGACAGGGGAACGGTGATGCGCCCGTCGTGCTCCGCGCAGGCCGTGACCGGAACGATCTCCCCGGTCTCTGCGTCCCAGAGTTCCGGTTGTTTGCCCGACACCCGGAAAGTAGCCGCGACCATCGCGGCCGGCCCTTGGTTGGCCACAAAGTAGATCTCGGTGTTGCCGTCACGGCGGTGGGCGAAGGCGAGGTTGGCCCCGGTGGCCCGATCGTAGTCGAAGTCCGGCGGCGGCAGGACCGTCGCCAGGGGCCGGCCCCAGACGACGCGGCCCAGGCCGAAGCGGTGCTCGGTGATTTTTCCCCCATCGACGGCGCCCCAGACCTCGTCGCCGATCCGCCGAATTTCCTCATCGCCGCGGGGATGGTCGGACAGACTCGGTGAACGGAGCGGGCGGGGACCCACCACCGTGGCGCCCGCTTGGACCAGAGCGCGCAGCTTGCGGGTTGCCAGCAGGCTGAACTCGGGCCGGGTCGGCAGCACGAGCACGGCGTAGCTCATGCCATCCGGGAGGACGATGCGCCCATCGCGCACGCTCATCCGGGTCAGGAGGCCGTCGGCGCTGCAGCCGCCGTAGTCGTAGCCGGACGGCAGCACGGACCGCAACCCGGCGTCATCCGGGCCCGGCAGGTCGTTCGGCGCGTCCTCGCCGACAAAAAAGTTCACGTCGGCGACCGGCAGGCCGCGCTGGAGGAGGAACTGGGAACGGCTGAGGTAGCTGATCCAAGGCGGGCCGGCGACCTCGAGCCAACCATTGGTGCGTTCGAAATGGGAGCCGTACATGAGCAGGGTGAGTCCCGGTGGCCGGTCGAGCCACGGCTGGTGCACTGAGGTGTGGAAGACAAACTGGTTGATGCCGGCGGCAAGATAGTGGTCGCCGATGATCTTCAGGTTCGCAGGAGATTCCTGCCAGTTGGATTCCTCCGGCACGCTGGTGAAGGACTCGGTGGCGACGATGCGCTGGCCATAGAGCTGGGCGGACGCGGCCGCCTGCTTGGCATCGCGCGAGTCGAGCATGCGTCCCAGCCAGAATTCACCCATGGGCACGTCCACGCGTCCCTTGGTGGCAAACGCATCGACCACCGTCGGGCCGGCGTGGCCGGGAGCCTCGGCATACAGCTTCAGCCCGGAGCGGTGCGCGAGGTCGGCAAAGGTCCCGTAATGATTTTCCACCACCAGGTCGGACACGGTCTGCCGCACGTCGAAGAGGAATCGCTCGCTGAGCGCCGCGTCCCCGACAATCCGGCCGGTCATCACCGGCAGCCACTGCCGCGGATCATAGCCGCGGCGGCGGACAAACTCGGCGGCGAAGCGCGGCGTCCAGTTCTGGGTGAACACCTCCCAGCTGTCCATCAGCATGGTGTCGAGCACCGTGCCGGCCAGGGGGCCGGCGGCGGCGATGATTTTGGCCGGTCCGTCGGCGAAGAATTTCTCCACGGCGGCGCGGTCGAGCTTGTCGACTTCCAGGCCGGCGGCCTCGACCATCAGGCCGCTGCGGTTCTGGATGCCCATCGGGGCGTAGCCCACGCGGAGAATGGTCCAGCGTCCCGGCGGCGCCACCCAGTCGACCGATCCATCGGGCTGCATCAACCCGGTCAGATCAACAATCTTCCCGGGGTCGATCACCTCGGACGGGGTCACGGGCAGCGGATCCGCGGCGGCCAGGATGGCCGGCACATAGGCGGCCTGGATTTCCCAGTGATTCAGGCGCGGCCGCGAACTCAACCGCACCTCGGCCAGCTCGAGGCGCTTCGCAAACTCCATCGCGGAAGTGAAATATACGCGGAAGTACCGGGCGCGGGTCTCGGGCACGGCGGTCGTGCAGGGCGCGAACCGGTCCCACAGGGTGATCTTCGCCAGCGGGCCCACGATCCGCCAGGCCGCGCCATCGTCGCTGCATTGCAGTTCGCCTTCGCGATACGAATTGTTCCCGACACAGGAGACGACGGCGGAGCGCACCGTGACGGGTGCCGCGTAGGCGTATTCGATCCACACCGGACTTCCCGTGGTGGGCAGGGGAAACGTCTCGGCGGTGGCGCCATCATGGTCGCACAGAGAGGCCGGGTGCGGCAGCGACGCATTCGAGGTGATGCGGATCGGGGCGGGCTCGGGTTCCTGTTCGCTCGCGGGCGTGGGGAAGGCGAGGATCGCGATGTCCCGGTAGTATTTGGCGACATCCGCGGGCTCCGCGCCGAAGAAACTCTTGGGCGGGGAGGCGGCGGCGACGCCGTGCATGAATCCGTAATGCACGTCCGGCCGCGGCACAGGTGCGGTGAGTTTCTGTCCGCCCGTCACCTGCAATTCGCTCCAGACGACATGCTGCATTCCCTGGTCGGGGGTGACGCCGGGTCCGCCCGACTCGCTGGCGCCGGGACAGTTTTGGAAGCCGACATCGAGCTTCAACCGCTGGGCCTCGCTGGCGGTGAAGCGCACGAGTTCCAACCATTCGGGTGAAAGATAAGCGGGGGCCGGGGTCACGAAGCTCCGGGTGTCGCGGTTGCGGAGCGCGGCATAGATGACCTGGGCGCCGCCGATGCCGGAGCGGGACATCGCCTCGAGGTCCGCGGTGATGCCCTCCTTGGTCACGCTGTTATTCATCCAATGCCAGAAGGTCTTGGGGCGCGCGTCGTGCGGCGGTTGCAGGAAGCCGCCTTCCAGCGGGTCGCGGGCGGGTTCGGGGCCGGCGAGGCCGGAGAGCGGCAGACCCAGCCAGGCGATGGCCACCAGGGCGCAGCCCTGGCGGCTCAACGACGGGTGATGGCGCCGCGGCGATTTCATCACTTTGCCTTGGCCTTGCCGGTCACGGAGCTTTCGGCGGTGAGGGTGAGCTTGACCTCGAGGCGCAGCGTGCCGGCGCGGCCGCGCTGACGGAGGGTGAGGCGCGGCTGGGTCTCGGCATGCGACCAGCCGTATTGGATGTATTCGCGCCGCTGCTCATCGGTCGCGCGCCGGCGCGGGTCCATCAGCGGCAGCTGTTCAATGAACGCCTCGACGCCCTCGGGGACGGTGAACTCGGCCCGCGCGCGGCGGCCTTGGATCGTGACCTTGCGGCCCGTGAGCTGGATCGGCAGGCGGGTGGTCCAGTGGAAGATGGCGCCTTCGCCCTTCGCCACGGCCCAGTCGTCCGTGATGCTGATGAGGTCGGGCGTCGGCGAATCCCAGGTGCGGTGCCACTTGGTGAACCAGCCCTCCCAACCGGGCGTGGCGTCGATGGTGGCGTGGAAACGCGTCGCGTCGCCGGTCCCCCGGGGCTTCACATCGACCGGGTTGGGATTCGCGGGCTTCGGCCGCTCGTCGTCACTCCACGGCGTGAGCATGTTGTGCCGCTGGCACTGTTTGAGGAGGTCGGTGACGGGGTTGGCATAATCCATGACGCCGAAGTCGAAGGCGAAGCTGTCGCCCGCGCACTCGAGGACAAAGCTGCCCTTGTCCTCGTGCTGGTGGTCGCCGGCGGCCTTGTTGCCGAGGACGAAGAGCTTCACGAGCTCGGGCCCGAGCCGGCGGACGGAGGCCATGTAGCCGAGGTCCTTCATCTCGATGAACGGGGCGAGCGCCGGGCCCTCGGCGGGGATCTCCCGGTCGAGCCGCATGGGCAGCAGCATGGACGCGGCGCCGGCGCGTTTCAGGGACTTGCGGTAGATCGTGACCCAATGCGACTGCGGCATGAGCCAGGCGAGGAACGCGAGGCCCTCGCCAAAGGGGAAGCAGGCGTCGCCCGTGAGCAGCATGTCCTGGCCATCGTCGGTCGAGTAGAGCATTTCCGCGAGGCGGTCGGTCTTGAAGAGCGGGGCCGGGACCAGCTGGCGCGCATCGAGCCCGCGGGCGCGGCCGTAGAGCAGGGCGCAGAAGGCGACCTGGCGGGCGACCCAGGTGAAATACGTGGCGCCCTCCACGTAGCCGCCGTCAGGGAGCAACGCCTTCGAAAGATTGTCCAGCACGTTGGCCCACACGATGTCGGTGTGCGGGGCGACCCGCGACGGGGGCCGCGGAAAATCACCGGGGCGGGCGGGCATGGTTTGCTCGAGGACCAGCAGGCCGTAGAGCCGGGCGGGGGAGATCCAGATCAGCTGGTTGTTGTAATACATGTATTCCCACCACCACGAGGGATGGCACATGCTGCCGTGGCCCTCGGTGGCGATGCGCCGCAGGATCAGGTCCCGGCCCAGCGGCGTGAACCACTCGCCGCAGAGGTCGAGGATGATGGCACAGTCGAGCACGCCCAGCGACTGGAGGAAGCCGCGCTGGTCCCAGTTGCTGCCGCGCATCCAGGCGAAGAACACGTCCTCCCAGTGGTCGCAGTGGACGAGGCTGAGCGCGAACCGCGCGGCGAGCCGGCAAAGTTCCTTGTCCTTCCAGAGCACGCCGGCCTGGGCGGCGAAGGGCCCCTGCATCGTGATCAGATGGCCCATGTCGCGTTCGCGGCGAAAGCCGTTGAAATTCCAGAAGTTGATGTTCTCGGCAATGAGGCTCTCGGGCCGGACCCGGCGGGCGTCCTCGCCGACGAGGCGCAGCGCCCGGGCGAGGTCGGTGTGGGCGAACTCCTGCCGCACGTCCTCGAGCTCGGCGGCGGTGATCATCAACCCGTAGGTGGGTTGGAAGGTGGGCTCGAAGTCCGGCGGCTGCAGGTATTTGTCCCACTGCTCGTCGTAGCCGGTCCACTGCGCGAGGTGGAAGGGGAGGCGCGCGGTGCTTTGCAGGCCGAACCAGAGCAGCCAGCCGGACCCGGCGGCGGGCCGCGGATTCCGGATCTCGACGGTGAGGGCAAGCAGGCGTTTCGCGCCGTCGAGCGGCAGCCACTCCTCGTGGCGGGTGGCCCCGCACGGCGTGCCCGCGCGCCGGCGCGGGCCGGCGTCGGTCTCGGCCGACAGCGTGATCGTGCTGTCCTCGGGCAGGTTGATCGCGACGATCAGCCGGTCGTAGTCCGAGCAGTCGAGGGCGGGGAAGGTCTTGCGCAGCCGGAGCACGAGCCCGTCCGGGGCCGGATGCTCCCAGTTGATGATGACGAAGGCCCAGCTCTGCGTGAGCTTGAGGCCCGCGGCGCCCGGGGCGTCGGCGGCCCAGGTGGGCAGTTCGCCGAGACGTTCGTCAAAGAAAGGCGCAAAGACGGCTTCGGCGCTGTTGATCGGGGTGTTGCGCATGGTGGAGGGGGAGATGTCCCGGAGGCTCTCGCAGCCGGGTGGCCGGCCGGATGAAGGGAGGAAGGCAGTGGGATGATGGCGAAGCGCGCCGCGAACACACGCGGGATGTCAAACCAGGCCGGCGGCCCAGACTTCGCGAGGCTCAGAATGGCAATGCAGGGTTCGTGGATCGAGAATGCCGCCTAGGCGGGTGACTTGAGCGAGAGGCGCACCGCGAGGCGGAGCACGCCGGATTTCCCGCGCTGGCGCAGGGTGAGCACGGGCTGCGTTTCGGCCAGCTTCCAGCCGAATTGGATCAGGTCGCGGCGGCCCTGCTCGACGGCGGTGCGCCGCGGGTCCTGCAGGGGCAGGTGGTCGATCCGGGCCTCGACGCCGGCGGGGATCGTGATCTCGGCGATGGCGCGGCGGCCCTCGATGAGCACGCGGTTGCCATCGAGCCGCATGGGCAGGTATGTCGTCCAGTGGAAGATGACGCCGATGCCCTGCGCCACTTCCCATTCGTCCGTGATGGTGAAGGTGTCGGGGGCCGGGGAGTCCCACGTGCGCTGCCATTTTGTGAACCAACCCTCCCAGCCGGCCGCGAGATCCATGGTGCCGTGGAACCGGGTCGCGTCGCCCGTGCCGTGCGGCTTCACGTCGACGAAGATCGGGTTTTTCGGCCGGGGCCGCGCATCCTCGCTCCACGGCGTGAGCATGTTGTGCCGCTGGCACTGCTTGAGCAGCTCGGTGACGGGGTTTGAGTAGTCCACGACGCCGAAGTCGAAGGCGAAGCTGTCGCCCGCGCACTCGAGGACGAAGCTGCCCTTGTCCTCGTGCTGGTGATCGCCGCCGGCCTTGTTGCCCATGAGGAAGAGTTTCACGAGCTCCGGTCCCAGCCGGCGCACCGAGCACATCATGCCGGTGTCGGGCATCTCGAGGAAGGGCCGGAAGGCGGGCCCGGCCGCCGGCACCTCGCGGGCGAGGCGCAGGGCCAGCAGGAACGGGGCGGCGCCGGCGCGCTGGAGCTGCTTGCGCAGGATGGTGACCCAGTGCGATTGCGGCAGCAGCCACGCGAGGAACGCCGCGCCCTCGCCGATGGTGATCACGGCGTCGCCGACGAGGATCATTTCCTGGCCCTCGTCGGTGGAGTAGAGCATCTCGGCGAGCCGGCCCGTGCGCAGCAGGGCGGGGGGGACGAACTCGCGCGGATCCCGGCCGCGGCCGCGCGCGTAGAGCTGGGCGCCCAGGATCGCCTGCCGGGCGGTCCACGTGAAATACGTCGGGCCCTCGAGGTAGCCGCCGTCGGGCAGCAACGCGTTGCCGATGTTCTCGGCGAGGTTGGCCCAGGCGAGGTCGGTGTGCGGCGCCACGCGCGAGACCGCCGGCATCGGGTAATGGTCGTGGTTGACGGGCATGGTGCGCTCCAGCACCAGGAGCGCGTAGATCCGGGGCGGGGAGATCCAGGCCAGCTGGTTGGTGTGATACATGTATTCCCACCACCACGAGGCCTGGCACATCCCGCCGTGACCCTCCGAGGCGAGGCGGCGCAGGATCAGCTGCCGGCCGAGCGGGGAGAACCACTCGCCGCACAGGTCGAGGATCACGGCGCAGTCCCACGCGCAGACCGCCTGCGCGAAGCCGCGCTGGTCCCACGGGCTGCCGCGCAGGTGCGCGAAGAAGATGTCCTCCCAGTGTTCGCAATGGGCGAGGCAGAGGGCGAAGCGCGCCGCGAGGCGGCAGAGCTCCTTGTCCTTCCAGAGGATCCCGGCCTGCGCGGCATTCGAGCCCTGGACCGTGAGCGGCTTGCCCGCGTCGCGCTCGCGGCGAAAGACATTGGAATCCCAGATGTTCACGTTCTCACCGATCATCGCCTCGGGCCGCCGGCCGCGGGCGCGTTCGGCCACGGCGCGCAGCTCGCGGGTGACCGGCGAGTCGGCGAATTCGCGCCGGACGCCCTCGAGCTCCTCCGCATTGATCAGGATGCCGTAGGCGGGCTGGAACGTCGGCTCGAACTCCGGCGGCTGAAGGTACTTGTCCCACTGCTCGTCGTAACCCTGCCACTGGGCGAGGTGACGCTGCAGGGCCGCGGTGTGCTGCAGGCCGATCCACAGCAGCCAGCCCGAGCCGGCGCGGCGGTGCGGACTGCGCAGCTCGATCGTGAGGGCGCGGATCTCCCGGGCGCCGCCGAGCTCGACCCACTCCTCGCGGCGCAGGGCGCCCGCGGGGGCGGAGGTCCGGTGGCGCGGGCCGGCATCGGTTTCCGCCGTGATGCTCATCACCGTATCCTCCGGGACGTTGAAGCAGACCAGGAGCCGGTCGTAATCCGCGCAGGGCACGGGTTTGGCGTAGGTGCGCCGCAGGCGCTGGACCAGGCCGTCCGGTGCGGGCATCGTCCACTGGATGATGACGAAGGCCCAGCCATAGGACTGGCTCACGCCCGTCGCGCCCGGGGCATCGATGGTCCACTGGTCGAGCTCACTCAGCTGCTTGTCGAAGAACGGTTCAAAGACGGCTTCGGCGCTGCTGAGGGTGATGAGGCGCATGGGATGGGATCACGCGAAGCGATAGCGTGGGTGCATGGCAATCCGGTATCCGGGGCAATTGTTCTACATGTAGATTTCGCAGCGACGCGCCTTGCTCCAGCCGGTCAAGGCGGTGAATTGTTCTCCGGTACAATTTGGCCAACCCGAACCACTGCGACGAGCCCAACTGGGCTGATTTTCTCCCCATGAAACACTTCCCGACTGCGTTGATCAGCCTGCTGGCCGCCGTGGTGCTGCCGGCGGCGGAAACCCCCACCGCCCTGTCGTTGACCGAGCTGGAACCCATGGCGCACTGGCAGGGCTCGGGGGCGCTGGCGCTCGACCGGAGCGTGGGCTGCACCACGCTGCAAATCGGTGACCGCGCCTTCGATCGCGGCTTCGGCACGCATGCCGCGAGCGAGGTGGTGTTCGACCTGGGCCAAGGCTACGAGCGCTTCGAGGCGTGGGTGGGGATCGATGCCATGAAGCTGCACTCCGCCACGGCGAGCGCCGTCTTCAGGGTTTTCGCCGATCAGTCGGTGGTATTCGACAGCGGTGTGATGCGCGGCGATACGCCCGCGCGGCGGGTGAGCGTGGCGCTGGCGGGGGTGCGCGAACTCAAGCTCGTGGTCACCGATGCGGGCGATGGGAACAAGGACGACTATGCCGATTGGGCTGACGCCCGGTTGCTCGGGCCGGCCTTGTCCAAGGCCGATGCGGCCCCGGCGGCCGAGGCGCGCTTTGAAGTGCGCGCGCCCGGCCTCGCCCTCATGCTCTCGGAGCGCGGGGAAATTGTCGCCGCCGTGATCGGCGGGCGCCACGTGGTGTGCGGCATCCGCGGGGGCACGGCGCTCGGCGGGTGCACCGATGCGGGCGCGGTGGAGGCGCGGTCGCGGCCCGACGGCGGCGTGGAGTTTACCCGGCAGGTGGTCCGGGCGGGTTCCCGGCAGGGCGCCCGCATTACCGAGCGTTTTTATCCGACGGCCGACAGCATCCGGTGGGAGATCGAGGTCCAGAGCGCGGACCCGGCATGGAGCACCGGCATCAAGACCTGGCTGCAATGCCCGGCGATGAGCCGCTCGGCCCGCTATTGGACCGTGTGGGATGATCCCGAGCAGCGCCACGACACCTGGCGCGATCCCCTGGTGCCGCAGCCGTTCGCCACCCGGCGGCTGTGGTATGGCGCGGCGCCCTGGAACGGCGAGGAGCGGACCGGCGGCACCTACAATCTCGCGGCGCGCTTCTCCGTGCCGCTGCTGACCCTGCTGGAAGCGGAGCCCGACATCAGCCTCAGTCTCGTGCTTTCGCCGGAGGACACCCTGCGGGAGCTGGCGCTGGATACGCATCGCGACGGACGCTTTGCCTTCACCCGGAGCGGCCTGCGGTTGGGCGAGGGTCGGGTGGTCCGGTTTGCCATGGACCTGGTGCCGGGCGCGGGCGACTGGCGCGGCGGACTCGGCTGGATGACGCGGCGCTATGCGGCGTACTTCGACCCGCCGGTGCCCGCGGTGGACCAGCTCTCGGGTCTCGGGGCGTATTCGGATTGGGCGGGCGAACTGGATGGCGCGCGGCTGCGGAAGATGGCGTTCAGCGTGAATTGGGCGGCCAGCTTCGACTTTCCGTACATGGGCATGTTCCTGCCGCCGACGCGGGACGACGAGCCCTACCGCCGCATCGTGAAGGGCAACCTGATCACGATCGCCGGCATGCGGGAGGCGGCGCAGCGGTGGCGGCGGATGGGTTTTCCGCAGCTGAGCTATTTCAACGTCACGGAATTTGGCGGCCCGGCCGACACGCCGGCGGGCGTGGATCCCAAGCTGGCGCCGGCGGACCAATGGCGGAACGGAAACAATTTCCTGGGCAATGTGATCCCCGACGGCGTGCTGCGGGTGCGGACGGGCGAGACGTTCGGGTCGTGGGAGGGCAGCATTGTGATGGACTGTGGCGGTCCGAAGTATCGCGCCTTCCTGCTGGACCAGGCGCGGCGGCATGTGAGCGAGCTGCCCGACAGCGCGGGCATCTGCATCGACCGGCTGGACTGGCTGCGCGTCTATAATTTCCAGGCCGACGACGGCGTGAGCTGGATCGACGGCCGGCCCTGCCGGTCGCTGTATGCCTCCTGGCACGAGCTGATGGCCGCCATGGGCCCGATCTTTCACGGCGCGGGGAAGTTCATCTATTCCAACCTGCTCGTGAACCGCACCGAGCTGATGCGTTACTCGGACGCCGTTTATCACGAGCATGGCGACTGGCCGTATGAGGTGAATGCCGCGGCGCTCCAGTGCGTGCGCAAGCCCTGCATGACCTGGACCCACGGCGAAATCGACCTGTCGCCCGATCCCAACGCGTATTTTCAACGTCACCTTTATCTTGGCGTGTTTCCGACGGCACCGGTGCCAGGCAACGATCACACCATCCTGCCGGCACCGGCCACCGACCGGTGGTACCTTGACTACGGCCCGTTGTTCACCGCCCTGCGCGGCAAGAAGTGGGTGCTGTCACCACACGCGGTGGAGATCGTCGGAGCGACGGCGAAGGCGAACATGTTTGCCGTGCCGGACGGCTACGTGGTGACGGTGACGTTTGGCGGAGCGACCCCGCGCGCGGCGGTGCAATTGCGCCTGCCGGATGTCCCCGGCCAGGAAGGAGCCGAGCGGTTGGTCGAGGTTTGGCATCCCGGCTCAGAGCAGCCGGTCGCGGCGAAGCTGGTGCGACGCGGAATTGACTGGCAGATCGACGTGCCGCTGCAGCGCGGCTGCGCGCTGGTGAAAATCGCGGTGCAAGCACCCGTGGCGCCGAATTTGGGCCGATGATGCTAACGGGAATGCACTCCGCGCTGCGCTGTCGCGTCCTGCATTTGCTATTGACCGGCTCAGCGCTCGTGGCGTCGCTGGCGGTCATGGTTGGCCATACCCGGGGTGACTGGACTGCAGATACGACCGCACTGCGGCAATTAGCCCAGGAGACCGTGGCGTCCGCCGAGGTCAAACCCGGGGCGAAAATCAGCCGGGGATGCAACACCACCGGCCGGGTGCTGCACCTGCCGGGCGGCAGCGGGAGTTATCCCGCCTTCTGGATCAGGGATGCCGCGATGATGCTGGGGGGCGACCTCATCCTGGCGGACGAGATCGAAGGCTGGATCCGGGTCATCGCGGCGACGCAGCCCGGGCCCCCAGGCATCAGCCTGCAACACGGCCTGTTCGTCCCGGCCTACAGCATTCCCGACCACATCAATGTAGACGGGAAGGCGGTGTGGTATCCGGGCACCTATGCCGATGGCGACGATCAGGGCGACGGCCAATGCGGCCACCTGCCGCCGGCGGATGATGTCTTCTATTTTATCCAGATGGTGCGCGAACACCTCCGGCTGACGGGCAAGCCCGATCTGCTGGCGACCCGCGTGCCGACCGCGGGTGGCACTCATTCGGTCATGGAGATCTGCGACCGCGCGTTCGAGTCCGTCGCCGTGGATCCCGCGACGGGGATCGTGGTTTGCGACGCCACGCCGGGGCGCACCCGGGTGGACTGGGGGTTTTGCGATTCCGTGCACAAAACCGGGCTGGCGCTGATGCCGACGATCCTGCGGTTTCGGGCGGCCGGCGACCTCGCGGAAATGCACGCCGCCCTGGGAGAACCCACCGTGGCCGCCGCCTACCGGCACACGGCAACCCGGCTGCGCGAGGCCGTGGCCCAGACCTTCCTGCGGAAAATCGCCGGCGATGAAGCCCTGCTCGTTTCGGCGACCGGCCTCGGATGCAAATACGATGTGTGGGGTTCGGCGTTTGCCGTCGCGGAAGGCATCCTGCCCGGGGAGGAGGAGACGGCGGTGTGCCGCGGGCTGCTTTCGCTCAGCAAAACGGGCGGCATCGTGGCCGAGGGCCAGGTACGGGCGATGCCGTTGAGTGGACCGCTGGGGGGATATTGGGAACAGGCCGCCTCACCGCCGGGCCACTACCAAAACGGCGGTTATTGGGGGACCATGTCAGGCTGGCTGATCGTGGCCTTGCACAAGGTGGATCCAACGGCGGCACGCGTGGTCCTGCATGATTTGGTGGTGAGCGTCACCCGGGACCGACCAGCTGGCGCGCCGTGGGAGTGGGTCAACCCGGCCATGGGTTTGCAGCGCAATCCGCTCTACTGCGCGACCGTGGCCCTGCCGTACACGACCCTCCGGCGGTGCGGGCTGGTCAACAAGTGACCTTGAGTTCTACGACGACGCCGAGGCGGAGAGCACGCGCCTGATGCCACCGGTCAGGATGTCGTCGATCGCGGGTTCGCAGAACGCGACGCTGACCTCGTAGCCCTCGTTCGGATATTCCTCCTTCACAGGAATATACCAGGGACCGCCGTCGCCGTAGGCCGCGGTGCAGGCAAATCCGTCCGACGGCAATTGCTGGGCGCGGAGCTGGTATTCAATGAAGGCCTCGCCGGGGAGATGCAGCAGCCGGGCGCCGCCCACGTGCAGGCAGCTGAGCGTGATCGGAACCTTCGCTGCGACGCGCCGGAGCCACGCCAGCCGGTAAGCTGCCCGTACCCGATCCGGTATGCTGCCGGCCGGGTCCGCGATCTGTCGGGCCAGGTCATCGGCCCGCAGTGAGGCGCGGGGCGGGGGAAGAATTTCCTCCGTGCGCCAAGCCCACGTTGTCACGGGGACGCGCGTGAGGCTGGCCTCCGAGGCGAGAAAGCCGTCGTACATCCGCCCGGTCAGGATCGGCCGCGTCTCCTTCGCGCCGTCGTTGTACTTGCCCGCCGCGATGTTGCCCGCGCAGCCGGTGAAATAGAGGTGCAGGCAATCCGGCTCATCCCGTTGCCGCTGTTTTCGCGCCAGCCCGGCGAAGTCGCTGGTGACCCGGCCGTCGCCGTAGTAGCTCATCGGATGGGTCGCGTAGTAATGCAGCGCCGCCACCTTCTTCTCCCCGTCGAAGAACACCAGGGTCCGGCAGAAGGGATCGATCAGCCCCTCCGGCAGCGCGATCAGGTTCGGATCCTTGCACAAACTTCCCCGCATCGTGATCACCCGGCCGGCTGCGTCGCGGTAGACGCGCCGGTTCGAGGCGACGCCGGTGATTTTCCCCTGGCCGCAGCCCACGTGGGACACCGGCCGGGCCCGGGGCAGGGCCGCGGTGACGGCGGTGCGGGCCTGCGCGAGGCACCGGTTGAAGAATGCCACGTCCACGAGGTGGGGCAGGTCCCCCGCGGCCGCCAAGAGCCGCTCGGTTTCGAGGCAGACGAAGGGGGCGTTGTGCTGGTGCACGCAGTGCACCGCCACGCGGTCCACACTCGTGCCGGCGGCTGCGGCCAGCGCCGTGCGCCAGGCAATGGCCGCCTCGTTCAGCAGCCCGGTCCAATCGACGGCGCAAAGCACGATGGGAGCGCCCGCGCCCAGCAGCACGACGCCGACGGCCTCGAGCGCATCATCCACCACTTCGACGGGCTTGATCAGTCCGCCGCAGAGCGGATGCCCCAGCGGGGGCGTCACATCGAAGCGGAACGGGGCGACGCGCAGTCCGCCGGCGTTCGGGTCACGGACGGGAGATGCCGGGCGGTTGGCCATCAGCGGGCGAGACGACCGGCCACGGTGCGGACGGCGCGGGCGACCTTGTCGATGTAGGCGTCGTTCATGGCCTCGTTGAGCTTGAGGACCACGCAGTCGTTGAGGATGGCCTCGGTGACCGGGCAGCTCACGGCGCGGTAGTCCATCTTGGTCAGGCCGCTGTCCCGCACGGGCCAGGCGCCGCCGAAGAAGTTGTGATTCAGGAACACCGGGTAGCGGTACATCGGCCGGGGGAGGTAGCCGGCGCCCCCGACGACACCCTCGGCATTGAAGGCGGCGACCAGCGCGGCGCGGTCCACGGTGAAACGGGCGAGGTCCACGCGCAGCATGTAGAACCAATAGCTGTGGGTGTTGCCCGGCGCGGTCCAGGGCAGGAGCAGGCCCGGGGTGCCGTCGAGGAGGGCGGTCAGCCGGTTGCCCGCGCGATTGCGGCGGGCGACGATGTCCGGGAGCTTTACCAGCTGCGCCGCCGCGACGGCGGCCTGCGGCTCGCTCATGCGGTAGTTGGGCGCGAGATCCTCGGGGTCGCGGCCGCCGAGCACGCGGTTGTAGGACTTGTCGCCCCACTTGTTGAGGTTCGGGCCGTATTCCTCGCTGTTGGTGCCGACGATGCCGCCGTCACCGCAGCCGATGTGCTTGAAATCGTTCAGCGAGAAGCAGCCGAAGTCTCCCATGAGCCCGACGGGCGTGCCCTGGTACCGGGCGCCCCAAGCCTGCGCGCAGTCCTCGATGACGGCGAGCCGGTGCTCGCGGGCGATGGCCAGGATGGCGGTCATGTCGCAGGTATTGCCGGCGAGATGCACGGCCATGATGGCCCGGGTCTTCGCCGTGATGGCGCGGCGGATGGCGGCGGGATCAAGCGTGTAGGTGCGCGGATCCAGGTCGGTGAAGACGGGCACGCCCTGCTGGTAGAGGATGCCGATGACGGAGCCCATGTCGGTGATGGGCGGGACGATCACCTCGTCGCCGGGGCGCAGGCGCAGGGCGGCGACGGCGATGTGCAACGAGGCGGTGCCGGACGAGCAAGGGAAACGGTACTTCAGCGGATACTGCCGCTGAAACTCGTCGGTGCACGCGGTGGACTGCGGGCCCTTCCAATAGAAGAGCGAGGGCTGGGAGAGCATCGCGGTGAGCCGGGCGAG
>CAIQKV010000092.1 GCA_903872505.1 uncultured Opitutia bacterium | reverse complement strand
TCCGGCGTGACGAGCGTGAACGCGTCGCCCACGGCCTGTGCCCGGCCGGTGCGGCCGATGCGGTGGACGTAGTCCTCGGGCTTTTCCGGCACGTCGTAGTTGATGACGTGCGAGATGTCGGCGACGTCGATGCCGCGCGCGGCGATGTCGGTGGCGACCATCACCTCATACTTGCCGGACTTGAAGCCGGCAAGGGCCTCCATGCGCTGGTTCTGCGAGCGGTTGGCATGCAGGACGGCGACCGAGTGGTTGGCGGCCTTGAGCCGGCGCGCGATCTTGTCGGCGCCGTGCTTGGTGCGGGAGAACACGAGGACGCTGTCGAAGTCGGTCTTCGCGAGCAGCGCCTCGAGCAGTTCGAATTTCTGGTCCGCGGCGACCGGATAGAGCGCGTGCTTGACGGACTCGTTGACGGAGCGGGCGATGCCGATCTCGACCTTGGTCGGATTGCGCAGCGCGAAGGACGCCACGGCGGCAATCTCGGGCGGCACGGTGGCGGAAAAGAACAGCGTCTGGCGCTCGCGCGGGCAACGGGCGACGATGTCCTTCACGACGGGCAGGAAGCCCATGTCGAGCATGCGGTCGACCTCGTCGAGAATGAGGATGTTGATGTCCGCGAGGCTGATGGTGCGCTCCTTGAGGTAGTCCATCAGGCGGCCGGGCGTGGCGACGATGATGTCGACACCGCGCTTGAGCTCGGCGCGCTGGTTGCCGTAGCCGACGCCGCCAAAGATGGCGACGGTGCGGAGATCGGTGAAGCGGGCGAAGTCGCGGAAGGCGGTCTCGACCTGGGCGGCGAGTTCGCGGGTGGGCTCGAGCACGAGCACGCGGGTGCGGCCGTGGGCGCCGAGGCGCGTGAGCACGGGCAGCGCGAACGCCGCGGTCTTGCCGGTGCCGGTCTGGGCGGAGGCGATGAGGTCGCCGCCGCCGAGCACCACGGGAATGGCGCGCAGCTGGATGGGGGTGGGATCGGTGTAACCGGCGGCGGACACGCCGCGGAGCACGGGATCGGAAAGTTGAAGGGCTTTGAAAGGCATAAACGAAGGGCCGCAGTCGGGCGGCGGATGAAAACGGGAAAAGAAAAAGGACGGAGCCCCAAAGGAGCTCCGTCCCTCGAAAATCAGTTCGTGAAAACGAATCGATTAGTAACGGCGCTCGCCGCGATCGCGGCCGCCGCCACCGCCGCCGCCGAAGCCGCCACGGCGTTCGCCGCCACCGCCGCCGAAGCCACGACCGCCGCCGCCGAAGCCGCCACCCGGGCGCTCTTCCTTGGGACGGGCCTCATTGACCGTGAGCTGACGGCCACCGAGATCGGTGCCGTTCATCTTCTCGGTAGCGGCCTTCGCCTCTTCCTCGGTGCCCATGGTGATGAACGCGAAGCCGCGGGGGCGGCCGGTCATCTTGTCCATGGCGACGTACAGATCCGTGACGGTGCCGAACTGGCCGAAGGCGGCGCGAAGCTCATCCTCGGTGGTCTTGAACGACAGGTTGCCGACGTATAGTTTTGAATTACCCATTGTGATGTCTCGAAGATCCTACCGCTCGCTGCCAGTACCGTTCCCACCGTGGGTTTCGAAATCATCACTTAAGCATACGCTCAGCCTACGACTCACCAGATGCTGTCATCTTACGTTGTCTCTATCGATAAGTTGCTGAAGGCATAGATCCCGCCGCCAATAGCAAGGCTAATCGCTGGGAAACGCGCCCCACCAAGCGCTTAGATCGAATACTTCTCGCGAAATTCAGCCGGAAGATCCGTCGCCCGGCCGGTGGCCAGGGTGACCAGCGTGTAGTCGCAGTGCCCGTCGCACACCCGTTTGCCGGTGGGCAGCTTCTCGATCTCGAACGCCACGCGGCAGCCCGTCGCGGTGAACTGCTGGATCCAGGTGCGCACCACCATCCGGTCACCCCAGCCCAGGGGACGTTTGAAATGGATGGTGGCCGAGGCCATGAACCAGCCGAGGCCCAGCGTCGCGAACGCCTGCATGGGCATCTTGTAACACCGCTCCATCTGCTCGAACCGCGCCGCCAGCACATAGTCGAGGTAGCGCGTCGAGTGGACGTGCTGGTAGAGGTCGATGTCGTCGGGACGGACCGACAGCTCGGTCTCAAACTTGGAATAGACGTTCATGCAAGGTGGAACTCAGGAAATCAGGAACCACGCCCGGCACGCGATGCCTTTTTCCAGTTTTCCTGGGTTCCACATATAAGATCGAGTGGATTTTACTCAAAGAGCCGATCCAGCAGCCGCCGGTCGCGCTTGGTCGGCCGGCCGAGGCCCGGCGCGCGCGGGAGAAACTGCCCGAGCCGTTGCTCGCGCCCCTTCTCGAACTCCGCCGCGGGGGTCAGGTCCGTGCAATACAACGGCACCAGCTTGGCCCCCACCCGCGAAACCGGCACCCCCACCACTTGCAGCGTGCGCAACACCACGCCCTGGCGCACGGTCACGGTTTCGCCGGCGTGCACCTCACGGGAGGGCTTGGCGGGGTTGCCGCCGATTTCGACCGCGCCCGTGCGGATGGCGGCGGCCGCCAAGGCGCGAGTCTTGAATAGCCGCACCGCCCACAGCCATTTGTCGAGCCGGGCGGTCACGCCAAACCTTTCAGTTGTTCTTGAACAGATTGAAGCCGCCACCGCCCATGCCAGGGATGGAAAACTCGCTGTAACCCTCGGTCGAGAAGAGCGAGGCCGGCACCGGGGACTTGTCGACCTTGGTCACTTCCATCCGCATCGTCTCCCCGCCGTCGGTGCCGTGCGACACCACGCGCATCGGGAACGCATTGCCGTCGCGGACGAAACTTTCCCAGCCCGGAGGGGGTGCGCCGCGGCCGCCGCCCATCATCGGGTTTCCCCCCGAGTAGGACATGAACGGCCCGAGGCCTTTCGCGAGCCACAGCTCGATGATCTCGCCCTTTTCCGCCGTCAGGCGGTATTCCGTCGCCTGGTAACCGGCGATCATCTCGGTGCGGCCGGTGGCCACGGGCGGCGACACGTTGTGGCCCTCGCGCGCCTGGCCGGCCTGCCCGGCGGTCGGCTGGGGAATCGGGCGACGCATAAACATCTTTTGGCCGTTCATATCCATGAGGATGATCATCTCCCGGGCCTGCGGATCGAAAATCATGCCCATCCCGCCGCCATTGCGGCCCTTCCCTTCCGGCAGCTGGGGATCCATGCGCAATTTCCCGTCCTTCATGGTGTAATCGAGCCCCATCTTCTCCTTTTTCTTGCCGGCGGTCACATCCATGTGGACGCGGCCTTCAAAGGATTCGGCGGCGGATACGGCGGTACCGGTGATCAGGGCCAAGGCGGTCAGCAGCAGACCGCAGCGCAGGGAGAAGGCGGGAATTTTCATGGGGCGAAAAACTGGGCGACGAGGGTTTCGGTGGAAGGAACTGGCTGGTCACCACGCTGGCGGCTCCGGCTGGCGACCGCAAGGCTGGCCATCAGCGCCGGACAAAAAAGCCGCGCGGTGTTGGGTCGCGCGGCGGAAAAAAACGGCCGAGGGGCGGGTCTCAGCCCGACTTCGCGGGCGAGAATTCCTTGCGGAGCCAATCCTCGAGCATGGATTTCTCGAAATGGAGCGGATCATCGCGGTTGAGAGAGAGCCGCGACATGAAGAGGAGGTCGCGCAGCTGGCGCTTGCCTTCCTTGACGACCTTGCCGTCGGCGCTCGTGAGCTTGAACTCGAGGTCCAGCTTGGGCGGATAGATTTCCTTCACCACGCGGACGTCCATCGCCTCTGCGCCGTGCCACGGCTCATAATCGCCGGCCAGGTCGATGTCGGTGAAGGTGATCGTGAGCTTTTGCCCGTCGGGCACGCAGGTCATGGTCCGGCGCACCAGGTAGTCCCGGAGCTGCGTGAGAATCCCCTCGCGGCCCATTTCGGACGCCCCGAAGGCATCACGGACATCCGTGTAATTTTCCGGATGCAGGAAGATCACCTCGACCCAGGTGTTGGTCTTTGCCGCCGGGGCCGCTGCGGCTGCCACCCCCGCGAATAAAATGCCGATCAGGGCACTGAGAAACAGGCGCAGAGTAGTCTTCATGGTGATTCTGACTGCCAAAGGCGCGGATTGGTTCCCGGGCGAATTTCCCGGGCAAGCACTGGCCCGGCCCGCACCGTTGTCAAGGAAGGGGTTGTTTCCGAAGCGGTTGCAAGGCCCGGCGGCAGCGCCTCCGGACCGGCGCAGGCTCAGGCCTGAACCGGCCGGGCCGCCAGCTTGTCCACCTTCACCGCAGTGACTTTGTACTCGGGCGTCATGGTGTAGCGGTCGCGCTGCGAGGTGGTGATCTGGTTAAGGAACACCCGCGCGCAATGAAAGGTGGTGTAGACCTCTCCCGGTTTGACCGTGCCACTGATGCGCACCGGGAGTTCGGCGGAGCCCTGCCGGCTGCCCAGCCGCACGATCTCCCCGTCGCCGATCCCGAGCCGGGCGGCATCCTCCGGCGCCAGCTGGAGAAAATCCGTCGTGGCCATGCGGCCGTTGGGCGTCCGGCCGGTCTGGGTGGCGGCGTTGTACTGGAAGAGGTTGCGCCCCGTGGTGAGGACGAAGGGATATTCCGGGCTCCGGACGTCCGGCGGGGGCAGGAATTCGATGCGGCGCAGCGCCGTGGTCCGGCCGTGGGTGAATTCCTCCGTGTGCATGATGGCCATGCCGGGATCGTTTTCGTCGTAACAGGGCCACTGGAGGCCGCCCAACTCGTCGAGGCGGGCGTAACTGATGCCGGCGCCCTCCGGCCAGAGCGAGCGCACCTCGTCCCAGATCTCCTGGGCGGAGCGGTAGGCAAAGTGTTCGCCCTTGCCCATGGCCTTGGCGACCGCGCAGACAATCTCCCAGTCGGAGCGGGCCAGGCCCCGCGGCTTCGCGGCGCCACGGACGCGCTGGATGCGGCGCTCGCCGTTCATGAACGTGCCGTCCTTCTCGAACGACGAGGCGGCCGGCAGGAAGACGTCGCCGAATTCCCGCGCGGTCGCGTTGAGGAAGAGGTCCTGCACGATGACCAGGTCAACCCGCCCCAGCGCCCGGCGCGTCTCGTGGGCGTTGGGATTGGTCATCAGGATATCGTAGCCGATCGCCCAGAGGGCCTTGAACCGGCCGGTGGTGGCCGCCTCCAGCATGTCGAACATGTTGAGCCCGGCGGGGGTCGGGAGGGGGGTGTGCCAGGCCGCCTCGAACTTGGCGCGCGCCTCGGTGAGGGGGACATAGCCGGCAAGGAGCTTCGGCTCGCAGCCCATGTGCGGGGCGCCCTGCACGTTGTTCTGGCCGCGCAGCGGGTTGATGCCCGAGCCGGGCTTGCCGATGTTGCCCGTGAGCAGCGCGATGTTGACAAGGGCCATGATCCCCTCGGTGCCCTGGACATGCTCGGTCATGCCGAGGCCGTGGACGCTGAGCGAGGGCTTGGCCGTGGCGTAGAGCCGCGCGGCCTGGCGGATCTTCGCGGCCGGCACCCCGCAGATCGCCTCGACCTTTTCCGGCAGGAAGTCGCGGATGAAGTCGCGGTATTCCGCAAACTCCGTGAGGCGCGTGCGGAGAAACTCCTCGTCGACGAGGCCCTCCTCGACGATGGTCGCGCCCATCGCGTTGAACAGGGCGACGTTGGTCCCGGGTCGCAGTTGCAGGTGCAGCGTGGCGAACTCCGTGAGCTCGATCTCGCGCGGGTCGATCACGATGAGGTTGGCGCCATGGCGGGCCGCCTGCTTGATGCGCGCCCCGGTGACGGGGTGCCCCTCGGTCGGGTTGGCGCCGCAAACGAGGATGGTCTTGGCGATTTCGATCTCGTCGAGCGAGTTGGTCGCGGCGCCCGTGCCGAGCGTCATCTTCATCGCCGCCGCGGTGGGCGAGTGGCAGACCCGGGCGCAGCAATCGATGTTGTTCGTACCCATGACGACCCGGGCAAATTTCTGCGCGACATAATTCTCCTCGTTGGTGCCGCGGGCGGAACTGAGCATGCCGACGCTGTCCGGGCCGTGCTGCGCCGCGATGGCGGCGAGCCGGTCGGCAATGTACTTGATGACCTCGTCCCAGCTGACATCGACCCATTCGCCGTCGCGGCGGATCATCGGCGAGGTGATGCGCTCCTCGGCGTAGACGTAGTCAAAGGCATAGCGCCCCTTCACGCAGGTGTGGCCGTGGTTGCTCGGGCCGTCGGACGGGCGGATGGTCGTGATCTGGCCGTCGCGCGTGCCGACGTTCACCTCGCAGCCGGTGCCGCAATACGAGCAGATGGTCTTGGTCCACTCGGTCGGCAGGCCGCGGGCGAGGACGGTGAGGTCCTCCAGCGCCCCGGACGGGCAGGTGTCGACGCACGCGCCGCAGCTGACGCAGCCGCCGTCGAGCAGCGTCTCGCCGCGGACCGGCAGGATGCGCGTGGTGGCGCCGCGGTTCCACGCCTTCCAGACGAACTGGCCCTGCACCTCCTCGCAGATGCGCACGCAGCGGTAGCACGTGACGCACTGCGCCATGTCGACGTTGATGTAGGGGTGCGAGGCGTCCTGCATGAACGGCACGTCGGGCAGCGGGGCGGTGCGCGAGCCGCCGGCCTTCACGCCGTACTGGTTGAGGTAGCGGTGAAACTGCTTGTCGGGAAACGCGGCGACGGCCTCGGCGGGATAGTCCTTGGCCAGCAACCCCAGCAGCGTGCGGCGCACGCCCTCGACCGCGGGCGAATGCGTCTGGATCTCCATGCCATCGCGGACCGGCGTGTTGCACGCCGTGGCGAGCGCATTCATACCCTTGACCTCGACGCTGCAGAGCCGGCACGAGCCGTAGGGATCGATCCGGTCGTCGTGGCACAGCGTGGGCACCTCGACGCCGACCCGGCCCAGCGCCTCGTTGATGGTGAGGCCCTCGGGAACCTGGTGCGACTGCCCGTTGATGGTTATTTGAAGCATGGCTCAATCTCCGTCGGGTAATAGCGCAGGATGGACTCGGCAAACCGCGCCAGGCCGGTGCCGTGGCCGCAGAGGCTGGTGAGCTTGAGCGCGGTGACGAGGTCGCGGCACTCCTGCAGGTCGGCCTTGGTGGCGTCGCCCGCGAGGGCGTGGGTGAAGATGTCCTCGATCCGCCCACTGCCGCCGCGGCACGGCGTGCACTTGCCGCACGACTCGTAGGCGCCGAACGCAAAGACGTGCTGCACGAGGTCGGGGATGGCGGTGTGCTCGTCGAACGCCACGACGCCGCCGTGGCCGACGCCCGCGCCGATGGCGGCGAGTTCCTCGAACCCGAGCGGCGTGTCGAGCAGGTGCGGCGGGATCACGCCGATGATCGGCCCGCCGATGATGACACCCTTCAGTTGGCCGCCGCCGCGCAGGCCGCCGCCGAGTTCCTCGACGATGTGCCGCACCGTGACGCCGAACTCGACCTCGTAGAGGCCCGGGCGGTTGAAGAGCGAATTGAGCGAGAGCGCCTTGGTGCCGCGGCTCTTGGCGAACCCGATCGCGGCATAAGCCTCGCCGCCGTGCGCGACAATCCAGGGAATGTTGACCAGTGTCTCGACGTTGTTCAGCAGCGTCGGCCGGCCGAACAGGCCGCGTTCGGTCGGATACGGCGGCCGGGCCATGACCTCGGGACGGTTGCCCTCGATGGAACGCAGCAGGGAGGTCTCCTCGCCGCACACGTAGCTGCCGTGCCCGGTGTAGACCTCGAGTTCGAAGCTGAAATCCCTGCCCCCGACGCGCGGGCCGAGCCAGCCGGCCGCCCGGGCCTCGACGAGGGCGGCACGCAGCACGGAGTCGGCGAGCGGATATTCCGCCCGGACGTAGATGTAGCCCCGGGCGGCGCCCACCGCGTAGCCGGCGAGGATCATGCCCTCGATGAGGCGGTGCGGGTCGTCCTCCATCAGGTAGCGGTCAATGTACGCGCCGGAGTCGCCCTCGTCGGCGTTGGCGACGACGTACTTGACGCCGGGCGGCTGCGCCGCGACGGCCCGCCACTTGCGGCCCGCCGGGAAGCCCGCGCCCCCGCGGCCGCGGAGCTGGGAGGTCTCGACCGCCGCCAGCACCTGCTCGGGCGGCTGCGCGAGGGCCTGAGCCAGGGCCGCGTAACCGCCCTGCTGCTGGCTCGCGGCCAGCGTGCGCGCGCCGCCCTGGGCGACGCGGCCGAGCACGATGCCCTCGCGCGAGCAGATCTTCACGGGCGGGCGCGGCTTGGTCTGCCCCTTGGCGGGGGCCGCGAAACATTCGCCCAGGCAGTAGACGCGGGGATCGTTCCGCATCGCCTCGTCCCACCGGGCGGGATTGAAATGACGGGCGGCGAAACAGGCCGTGCCCTGGCAGGCCTTGCCCTCATACCCGCCGTGCGCGAGGTGGTAGAACGACTCGACATCCGGGCGCAGCGCGTGGGCGCCGGGCTTGCCGTGGGCGGCCGTAAGCATCGGGGCGTCGCTCATGTGATCTGGCCGGCCGGAGTTGCGGGGGAGAATTGCACCGCGGAGGTTCTGAGCGGCGGCCTGCACAAGTTCAATCCCAGACCATGCCCGATCCCCGCCCGGCTTTTGGCCCCGCGCCGCAACCGAAATGGCCCTTTCCTTCCGGCCGGTTTGCACTAGGCTGCCGGCAGAAAGGCCACCGATGTTCGCCAACCTCCTCCGAGTCATCACGGGTCAGCCGGCTGCCAATTATGAGCACAGCTTCGTGCAGGACGTGCAGGCGGCGGAGCGGCCCCCGCGCAACCGGCGCGTTGAGCGTTTCATCCTCGCCGGCTGGCTGCTGATCGTCGCCAAGAGCTTCCTCGTGATCTGGGCGGTCGAGAAATACCACCTGAATTTCAACGCCGACTGGATCATCGTCCCGACCGTGCTGGCCGCGGGGCTGTGCACCTTCGTGTATTTCCGGCGGGATTGACCAGTTTGGGGTTTTCTCGCGGGCGTATTTCGATTGGCTGCGGACATGCCCAATGTCCCCGGTCTCCGCAGCCCCTACGTCAAGGTCGGCCGTCTCGTCTACTTCGGCCGCATGCTCGACAAGATCCGCCTGCACGCCCGCGGCGCCCTGCCGGCCGCCGACTACGTGCCCAATCTCGGCAAGGGCTTCGACGGCCGCTGCTGCAGCTTCCTCCGCGTCGGCTACGATGCGCTCACGGCCCGCGTCCTCGCTGGCGGCGCCAGCGACGAGCAGCTGCTCGCCTGGGCCCTCGAAACGGGCGGCGCCCGCACCGACGAGGAGTGCGAGATCTGGAACGGCTTCATGATGAAGCGCGGCTGGCGCGACGCCGGGGCTGAAATCCTCGCCAAGCGCATCGCCGAGAGCCACCTCGAGGGCCAACCGGTCCTGACGATGTTCGACTACCTCGACTTCGACGAGGACCGCGACCCGGCCGCCACCCGGGCGTGGCTGGGCTAGGTTCCGCGCATGGTCGTCCTCCTCATGGGTGTCGCCGGCAGCGGCAAGACTACGATCGGCCGCCAGTTCGCGGCCGGGCTCGGGTGGGATTTTGCCGACGCCGACGAGTTCCACCCGCCCGCGAACGTGGCGAAGATGAGCGCCGGCGTCCCCCTGAATGACTCCGACCGGACGCCCTGGCTCGCCGCCATCCGCGCGTACATCGACCGCCAGCTCACCGCGGGCCGGGACGCCGTCGTCACCTGCTCCGCGCTCAAGGAACGCTACCGCGCCGTCCTGCTGGCCGGCCCGGGACCGGTGAAGCTCGTTTACCTCCGGGGCACCGCCGAGGTCCTCTCGTCCCGCATCAGCAGCCGGCAGGGCCACTTCATGAAGCCCGCGATGCTCGCCAGCCAGCTGGCCGCGCTCGAGGAGCCGGCGGGTGCGCTTGTGATCGACATTGCGCAGCCGCCGGAGCAGATCATCGCCGTCCTTCGTCGGGCGGTTACCCCATGAGCTCTCCTGTTGGAAAACTCCTCCGGTGGCTCGCCCTTGTCGTCAGCGTGCTGGTGCTGCTCGCGGCGGGAGCGGCCGGGTGGTTCTACGTCCAGCTGCGCGCCAGCCTGCCGCAGCTCGACGGCGCCGCGGCGTTGCCGGGACTCGCGGGTCCCGTGACCGTGACGCGCGACGCGCTCGGCCTGCCCACGATCTCGGCCGCCTCGCGGGCGGACGTCGCCCGGGCGCTCGGCTACCTCCACGCCCAGGACCGGTTTTTCCAGATGGACCTCCTGCGCCGCAAGGGCGCGGGCGAGCTGGCCGAGCTTTTCGGCAAGGTCGCACTCCCCTCCGACCGCGTCACGCGCCGGCACGGCTTCCGGGCCCTCGCGCAAAAGGTCCTGCGCGGCCTGGCCCCCGACAAGCGCGCCCTGCTCACCAGCTACGCCGAGGGCGTCAACGCCGGCCTCGCCGCCCTCCAGCAAAAGCCGTTCGAGTATCTCGCGCTGCGCACCACGCCCGAGCCCTGGCGGCCGGAAGACAGCCTCCTCGTCATTTATGTGATGACGATCGACCTGCAGGGCACGTCCGCCACCTACGAGCTTTCCCTCGCCACCCTGCGCGACCAGCTGGGCACCGCCGCCCTGGCCTGCTTCGCGCCCGTCGCCACGCCCGAGGACGCCGCGCTCGACGGCTCCGGTGCACCTCTCGCCCCGTTCCCCTCCCCCCAGCTCATCGACCTGCGGAATCCGGCGAAGGTCACGAACTCGTCGCCCCGTCCCTGGCCGGCGTTTTTCGCCGACTACCCCCGGCGTGACCCCGACCTGCTGCCCGGCAGCAACAGCTTCGCCCTCTCCGGCGCCCACACCGCCGGCGGCGGGGCGCTGCTGGCCAACGACCCGCACCTCGATCTCGGCGTCCCCAACATCTGGTACCGCGCCTCCCTCGCGTGGCGTGACCCGGTGGCCGGCCACATCACCGGAGTGACGCTGCCCGGATTGCCATTCGTGGTCATCGGCAGCAACGGCCACATCGCGTGGGGCCTCACCGCCTCCTACGTGGACATCAGCGATCTCGTCGCCATCGACGTGAACGTCATTGACCACTCGCTCTACAAGGTTCCCGGGCGCGATGACCTGCTGGAGATCGAGAAGCGCCAGGACGTCATCCGCGTCAAGGGCTCCGCGCCGGTCACCCTGGAAACCCAGTGGACGGCCTGGGGTCCGATCGTGGCGGCCGACGCCAAGGGCCGCCCCCTGGCCAACCATTGGATCGCCTACGACCCCGCGGCCACCGATCTCGAGTTCCTCCGGATGGAGTCGGCGCAAAACATCGCCGAGGCCATCGCCATCGCCCACCGGGTCGGCGTCCCCGCGCATAATTTCCTCGTGGCGGACTCGGCCGGCTCGGTGGCCTGGACAATCATCGGGCACCTGCCGAAGCGCGTCGGCTTTGACGGCCGCCTGCCCACGTCGTGGACCTACGGCGACCGCCGCTGGGACGGTTTTCTCCCGCCCGACGAAGTGCCGTCCGTCATCTCACCGGACAGCGGCCGGCTGTGGACCGCCAACAACCGCATCCTTGGCGGCCCGGCGCTCGCCTTGCTCGGCGACGGCGGTTACGCCTCGCCGCCGCGCGCGGCCCAGGTGCGCGACGACCTCGCTGGGCTGGAACACGCCCAGCCGCGCGACCTGCTCGGCATCCAGCTCGACGACCGGGCGGTTTTTCTCACGCGCTGGCAGGAACTCCTGCTGGCCGTGCTCACGCCGGAGGCCGTGGCGAAAAACCCGCCCCGCGCCGAGCTCCGGCGGATCGTCGGTATCTGGGACCCCCGCGCCGATCCCGATTCGGTGGGCTACCACCTCGTGCGGGACTTCCGCACCGCCACCGCCAACCTCGCGCTGGAACCCATCTTTGCCCCGTGCCTGGACGCGATGCCCGGGTTCGACTGGGGCCGGTTTCACTACGAGCCCGCGCTCTGGGCAATGATCCATGAAAAGCCCGCGCACCTGCTCGACCCCAAATTCTCCACCTGGGACGACCTGCTGCTCGCCGCCGCGGACAGCGTCGTGGCCGACGTCAAGAAACAGGGCCTCACCCTCGACCAGGCCACCTGGGGCCGGCGCAACACCGCCCGCATCCTGCACCCGTTCGGCCGCCTGCTCCCCGGCTGGCTCGCCGGCCGGCTGAACATGCCCGCCGACCAGCTCCCCGGCGACGTGAACATGCCGCGCGTGCAGACCCCGGCCTTTGGCGCGAGCCTGCGCCTCGCCGTCTCGCCCGGGCGCGAGGCCGAGGGAATTTTCCAGATGCCTGGCGGGGAGAGCGGCCATCCGCTCTCGCCGTTTTACCGCGCCGGCCATGTCAACTGGGTGAAGGGCGAGCCCTCGTCATTTCTGCCCGGGCCCGCGGTGCACCGGCTCACTCTGAACCCCTAGCACGGTCGCGTGCGGGTTTGCCAAGTTCGGGCCGCGCCTCCATCACCCCACCATGCTCCACGTCCTCGATCACCCGCTCGCGGCGCACGTCATCACGCACCTGCGCGACAAGACGACGAGGCCCGCCACGTTCCGCACCCTCTGCTACCAGATCACCCTGCTGCTGGCCATCGAGGCGACCCGCGACCTGCCCACCGAGCCCAAGGCCATCGAGACGCCGATGGAGCCGATGACCGGGCGCGTGCTCACCCACCAGCCGCTGGTGATCGTGCCCATCCTGCGCGCCGGGCTCGGCATGATGCAGCCGTTCCTCGACATCTTTCCCGACGTGAGCGTCGGCTACATCGGCCTCGAGCGCGACCACACGACGGCGATCGCCCGGAGCTACTACAGCAAGCTCCCGCCGGTCGCCGGCCGCCGCGTGCTGGTGATTGACCCGATGCTCGCGACCGGCGGCTCCGCGGTGAAGGCGATTGATGTCGTGCGCGCCGCGGGCGCCACGGACATCGCGCTGGTCAGCATCGTGAGCTCGCCCGAGGGTGTGGCCGAGGTGGCGCAGCATCATCCCGCGCTGGTCATTTACACCGCGGCCCTTGACCGCTGCCTGAACGCGAAAAAATACATCCTGCCCGGGCTGGGCGACTTCGGCGACCGGCTCTACGGTACCTGAGCCCGCATGAACCTGCCCCTCAAACTCGGCCTGATCTACCTGGTTTCGGAAGTCGCGCTGCAGTATTTCCGGCGCGCCAGCGGCCGGTCGCGCCGCGCCGACGGCGGGTCGTTCTACGCGCTGTGGATCACCATCGGCCTGGGCATCACCGGCGGCATCGCCCTCACCCACTTCGCCCCGGCGTTTCATTTTTCCCTCCTGCCGGCGGTGCGGCAGTTTCTCGGCATCCTGTTTGCGGGCGGGCTGATCCTGCGCTGGTGGGCGATTTTTTCGCTGGGCAAGTTCTTCACCGTCGACGTGGCGATCGCCGATGACCACCGGCTCGTCGTGCGCGGCCCGTATCACCTGATGCGGCACCCGTCCTACACCGGCATGCTGCTGGCCTTCGCCGCGCTGGCGGGGACCTTCCAGAACTGGCTGTCGCTGGCATGCATCCTTGTGCCGATCCTGGCGGCCCTCGCCTACCGCATCTACGTCGAGGAGATCGCCCTCGAGGCCACCTTCGGCGACGAGTACCGGCAGTATGCGGCGGAAACCAAGCGGCTCATTCCCGGGGTGTTTTAGACCAGCGCGTCGTAGAGGATCTCGGCGGGGTGCAGGCCGATGCGCCCGGTGCCGTCCTTGACCTGGTGGCGGCAGCTCGTGCCGGACGCGGCAAGGATGGCATCCGCCGGCATCGCCCGCACCGCTGGGAACAGCACCAGCTCGCCGACCTGCTGCGAAACCGCGAAGTGTTCCACCTCGTAGCCGAACGCGCCCGCCATCCCGCAGCAGCCGCTGGGAATGACCGACACCTTGTAATTCACCGGCAGCTCGAGCGCCTTGACCGCCGGCGTGAGGGACGAGAGCGCCTTCTGGTGGCAGTGGCCGTGCAGCTTGATCGCGCGCGGCGCCGTGGTGAACGACTCGCGCCGGATTTTTCCGCGGTCGGCCTCGCGGGCGATGAATTCCTCAAACAGCAGGGCGTCCTGCGCGAGCCGCCCGGCTGCCGCGGCCAGCGCCGGCGGCACGAGGTCGGGAAACTCGTCGCGGAAGCCGAGGATGGCCGACGGCTCGAGGCCGATCAGCGGCGTCTCCGCCGTGACGACCGGCGCGAGCAGCTCGACGTTGCGGATGGCAAGTTTCTGCGCCGCGCGCACGAGGCCCTTCGAGAGGTGCGCCCGCCCGCTGTCCACGTGTTGCGGGATGATCACCTCGTAGCCGAGCCGGTTGAGCAGCTGCACGGCCTTGATGCCCATGGCGGCATCGTTGTAGTTCGTGAACTCGTCGCAGAACAGGAACACGCGGCCGTTGGTCCACGGGCCGCCGCGGTTCGCGTGCCGCGCGTGCCAGCGGCGGAGGGTTGTCGTGTGCAGCTTCGGCATGCTGCGTCGCGGGGAGAAGCGGGCGAATTTCTTGATGAGCCGGCTGGTCACGCGGTTCGTCGCGGCCCAGTTGAACGCCCACGGCGCCAGCGACGCCAGGGCCATCGATTGGGAGAAGCCGGCGACGAGCCGCGAGCGCAGCGGCACGCCGTGCGTGTCGTGGTAATGCTGCTGCCACTCGGCCTTGAGGCGGGTGATGTCGACGGTGGACGGGCACTCGGACTTGCAGCCCTTGCACGAGAGGCAGAGGGCCATGACCTCGGCGATTTCCGCGCTGTCGAACGGCCGGGCGGCATCACGCGGATTGGTCAGCATGTGCCGCAGCATGTTGGCGCGGGCGCGGGTCGTGTCCTTCTCGTCGCGCGTGGCCATGTAGCTCGGGCACATCGTGCCGCCCATGGTCGCGGGCTTGCGGCAGTCGCCGGAGCCGTTGCACTTC
Organism: uncultured Opitutia bacterium; assembly: GCA_903872505.1. Taxonomy (GTDB): domain Bacteria; phylum Verrucomicrobiota; class Verrucomicrobiia; order Opitutales; family Opitutaceae; genus Opi-474. The sequence goes on along the minus strand of CAIQKV010000092.1, from coordinate 41,195 downwards.
TCGGCGGCGCGCAGGATGCCCTGCGTGGCGCTGAAGTTGAAGATGGTCGCGTAGTCCGGCGTCGGATGGCCGGGCCCGTGCCGCAGCGAGGTGTCCATCGGCGGCGTGTCGATGATCTTGCCGGGGTTGAGCAGGCCGGCCGGGTCGAAGGTCTCCTTCACGCGGCGCATCAGCGCGTAGCAGCCGTCGCCGACCATGAACCGGATGAACTCACCCCGGAGCCGGCCGTCGCCGTGCTCGCCGCTGAGCGAGCCGCCGTACTTCTTGACCAGCGCGGCGACGTCGGTGGCGATCGCGCGAAACATCCGCAGGCCCTCCGCGGTCTTGAGGTTGAACAGCGGCCGGGTGTGCAGCTCGCCGGCGCCGGCGTGCGCGTAGTAGACGCAGGAGATGCCGTACTTGTCGCGCATCAGCGCGTCGAACTCGCCGATGTAGGCGGGCAGGTCCGCCACCGCCACCGCGGTGTCCTCGACCACCTCGCGCGGCTTGGCGTCGCCCGGGACGTTGCTCATCAGGCCCTGGCCGGCGCGGCGCAGTTCCCAGACCTTGTTGCCGTCCTCGCCCCAGAGCACCGGAAACGCGTGGCCCAGTTTGGCGGCGCGCAGCTCGGTCTCGAGGTCGCGCAGCACGGCCTCGATCTCGGCCCGCGACTCGCGGCGGATCTCGATCACCAGGATGGCGCCGGGGTCGCCCTGGACGAAGAAGCGGTTCTGCGTCTGCTCGCGGTTCGACTTGGTGCACTCGAGGATGTGGCGGTCGATCAGCTCGACGGCACTCGGCTGGTGGCGCAGCGCGACGAGGGTCGCATGCAGCGATTCCGCCACCGACGCGAAGTGCGCGCACAGCAGTGCGCCGGGCGGCGGGAGCGGGTCGCAGTCGAGCTCGAACTCGACGCCGAGGAACAGCGTGCCCTCGGAGCCGGCGAGCAGCCGGCAGAGGTTGAACGGCTGGGTGGACGCGGGATCGAACACCGCGCAGTCCACCAGTTGGTCGAGGGCGTAGCCCGTGTTGCGGCGCGTGACCGTGGGCTTGGCAAAATTGTCGCGGATGAGCCGGCGGTTGGCCGGGTCGCCGAGCACGTCACGCACCGTGCGGTAAATCCGCGTCTCCAGCGTGTCGGCGCCGGCGCACTTGGCCTCGAACTCGGCCGGGGTGAGCGGGCCGAAGGTGACCTCGGAGCCGTCGCTGAGAAAACCTCGCGTCGAGACCAGGTGATCGCGCACGGAACCGTAGACGATGGAGTTGGAGCCGCAGGAATTGTTGCCCACCATGCCGCCCATCATGGCGCGGTTGGCGGTGGAGGTCTCGGGGCCGAACAGCAGGCCGTGCGGCTGGAGCGCGAGGTTCAGCTCGTTGCGGATCACGCCCGGCTGCACGCGGGCGCGGCGGCGCACCGGATCGATCGCGAGGATGCGGTCCAGATGCCGGCCGAGGTCGACGACGATCCCGCTGCCCACCACCTGCCCGGCCAGCGACGTGCCGGCGGCGCGGGGAATGAGCCCGATGCCGTGCTCGCGCGCAAAGGCCAGCAGCTGCCGCACATCCGCCTCGCTGCGCGGCAGCGCGACCGCCGCAGGCAGCTCCTGGTATTCGGAGGCGTCGGTGGCGTAGAGCAGCCGCACCGTCCGGCCGGTGTGGAACTCACCCTCGAGCGCATGGGTCAGCTTGTCATAGTCAGCGGAAATGGGCGCGGGCATCGTGCGCCGAGTCAAAGCCCGCCGGCGACGCGATGCGAGCCTGCCGCGGACCCCCGCGCATCAATCAATCCAGCCTCCGGTCGCCTGCAGCGCAGCTAATTCCCCTCGGCGTGTCACCCAGACAGCCAGCGCATGGCGGGCGACGCCGGCCACCTGGGGCACCGGCAGCTGGAGTTCGCGACCCAGCGGGGCATGGACAAGTGCCAAGGCAATGAACTCGTGGTGCAGCGTCTCGCCGCGGTTCTCCCCTGCCGTCACGCGGGAGGTGATGCCGCCGCCCAGCACCGCCGCATAAATCTCGAAGTCCTCGCCGGCCCGCGGGTGCGCGGGTGAAAAAGAGGCGTGAAGCACCCGGCCGTCGTAGTCCACCACCAGCCGGCCGGCGACGGTCGTGTCCGGTGTGAGAGTGCGGGCGCCCCGCCATTCGACGCCATTGCGCACAAAGCACGGCGTGTAGACGCTCCCGCTGGACCAGGCGGCGGCATAGTCATACTCGCGCTGGGTGAATTCCCGCGCGGAAAAGCGGTCGGGCCAGCCAAGATGGTTCCAATAATCGACATGGAACGCCACCGGCACAAAGTCGCGCCACAGCCCCGGCGCCTCGCGCAGCGTCGCCAGCCAGCGTTCGGCGGGCGGGCAGCTACTGCAGCCCTCGCTGGTGAAGAGCTCAATGAGCGCGGTCTGGTTCGTCCCGCTCGCAAAGCGAACCGGTTCGCCCCGCAGGGCGGCGGCCGCCACCACGGCGACTCCGAATAAGAATAACGGCCTCATGGAGAGAGGAGGCCGTCGGGGTATGGCTTATTCCGCGCGGCGGCTTACTTCCAGTTCAGCACCAGCCGGGTGAAGTAGATGGTGTCCATGCTCTTCAACCCCGGGCCGGGCTTGCTGTTGTAGTCGTTGCTCAGGCCGAGGCGGAGCTTCCACATCGGGTCCGCCAGCGGGAGCTCGTAGAACGACTCGTGCGTGAAGCGGTAATTGCTGAAGTCCTTGAACGAGGGCGTGAAGGTGACGCGGTCCACCAGCTTCGAGGTGGCAAATTCCCACTCATGGTTGAAGCCGAAGTCCAGGCCCAGGTTTCTCGTGTCGTCCTGCGCGGGATTGCGATAGCCCTCGTAGAGGAACGAGAGGCCGACGCGGCCCGTGAGGAGATGCTTGGCGGCCTTGAGGAAATCATAGCCCAAGCCCGCGGCGGCGGTGTTGTAGAGATCGATGCCCTTCACCCGGTCAAAGCCGCTCTCGTCGCGGGCGTACCAGGACATCTTGCCGGAGAAGTTGTCCGTGTAATCGATTCCGGCCTTGAACTGGTCGGCGCTTTTGGAGCCGTCGGAGGTTTGCCGGTCGTAAGCGGTGTAGAACAGCAGGGTGTCCTCCGGGGCCTTGAGCGTGGCGCGGAAGCTGACGGCGGTGCCCTGCTGGGACGAGTTGCCGCTCTTGCCCGTCACATCCACCGAGGCCTCGTAGCTCCAGTGGCGCCGCAGCGCGACCACCGCCGGATCTTCCTGACCGGGCGCCCAGGTGGCGGCGACCTTGTCCACCTTGGTCGTCAGCTGGCCGTCGGCGCCGGTGATCTTGACCGCGCCCGCCTCGCTGCTGACCACGCCCTGCAGCGTGGTGCCGGTGGCCAGCCGCACGACCACGGGGGTGTCGGTGGTGATGGCGGTGACCTCGGCCTGCTTGATGGTGAGGTCGCCGGCGAAGTCGGTTGAAACGTAGATATTACCGCCGTCGATCTTGGTGACCTTGCCGACGATGCGCGCGCCGTTCTTGGTCTCGACGACGTCGGCAAAAACCGGCGCCGCGAGCACGGCGGTCAGGACGAAAAAGGAGATGGTGCGGGACAGGATGCGGAGGTTCATGGCGGGTAAAAAAAGTGAGCAAACCGTCCCGGCCTTCAGGCTGTCAACGCAACATTTGGCCCTGCCGGTTCTTTGCGGCGCGGCACGCGCTGGCTCGACAACCACCGCCGCCGGGCCTTGTTTCAACCGCCAGCCACCCATGCCCGCGCCCGCCCACCGCCCCGCCCTCATCGTCGCCGACCGCTGGCGCGACTACGAGCTGCTCGAGTGCGGCGACGGCATGAAGCGGGAGCGCTGGGGGGCCTACACGCTGGTGCGGCCCGACCCCCAGATCATCTGGCCGCGGCACGGGGCGAGCCCCGGCGCGAAATGGGAGGAATGGGACGGCTTTTACCACCGCAGCGAACAGGGCGGCGGCAAGTGGGAATTCCGCCGGCCCATCCCCGACCACTGGAAAATCAGCTACGGCGCGCTCACCTTCAAGATCCACCCCACCTCGTTCAAGCACACCGGCCTCTTCCCGGAGCAGGCGGTGAACTGGGACTGGTTCGGCGCGAAGATCAAGGCCGCCCGCGCCGCCGGCCGCGAGGTCTCCGTGCTCAACCTCTTCGGCTACACCGGCGCCGCCACCGTCGCCGCGGCCGCCGCCGGCGCCACCGTGTGCCACGTCGACGCCGCCGAGGGCATGGTGAAATGGTGCCGCGAAAACGTCGCGCTCAGCGGGCTGGCGGACGCCCCTGTCCGCTACATCGCGGACGACTGCCTGAAGTTCGTGCGCCGCGAGCTGAAGCGCGGCCGCAAGTATGACGCCATCATCATGGATCCGCCGACCTACGGCCGCGGCAGCACCGGCGAGATGTGGAAGCTCGAGGACCATCTTTGGGAACTGCTGGCCGAGTGCCGCGCGCTGCTCACCGACCAACCGCTTTTCTTCCTGATCAACGCCTACACCGCCCGCCTCTCCCCCACCGTGATCGCCAACCTGCTGGCCGAGCTGCTGGACGGCCGCGGCGGCACGATCACCGCGGGCGAGGTCGGCCTGCCGGTGAAAGCCGACGGCAAGGTCCTCCCCTGCGGCATCTACGGCCGCTGGGAGGCGTGACGAGGCCGGCTCACGGCGTCATGTTTGCCGCAAGGAACTGATCGATCTTGTTATAGAGATCGACGCGGTCATCAAAGAGCAGGGCGTCGGGTTCCCCCTTGTACTTCGCGGTTTCATAGTGCTTGTGCGCCTTGTCCAGCGCATCTCGCAGGAACCTCGTTTGCTTATAAGTTTGGGATAGGTCGTCCTTGTTAAAGACGAGCAGTAACGGGGCGCGGATCTGATCCACATAAACCACGGGTGAGATGACCGACAGACTCATGTCATCTTTGCCGTCGTCTCCCAGCAGATCCACGACCTCCCGCTGGCCGAAGATAAACATCGCCGAGTTATATTCCAGGACGTCCTGATGGTTTTTGGCGATCGAGCGCCAGTTGGTGATGCCCGCGAGGTCGATGCCGCAGCGGTACAGGTCGGGCTCCCGGATCAACCCCATTAAAGCGCAGTAACCACCAAAGTTCCCACTGCCCAAGATAGCGATCCGGTGCGGATCACAAATACCTTGGGCGATCGCCCAGCGCGTGCCGTCAGTGATGTCATCCTGCAGCTCCCGGCCGATGTGGCCCAGGCCCTTCTCCAGGAATTCCTCCCCGTACCCACATGATCCACGGTAGTTCATCTGGAGCACGGTATAACCCCTGCTCGCGAGAAATTGCGCGTCGCGATTGAAGCCCCAAGATGACCGCCCCAGCGGACCATCATACGGCAGCACCACCATAGGCAGGTTCTTCGGCTCCTTCCCGGGCGGTACCGTCAAGTAGCCGTGGATGACGAGCCCATCCCGGGATTTGTAGCTGATGGGGTAAACCTCGGCCATCTGTTCCGGTTTGATCCAGGGCATGATCGCAAACAGCGGCTGCAGCTTTTTCTTATCCAAATCGAAAAGGTAATAAGTGCCGGGATCATTCGCGCCCCATGACAGCACGACGAATTTTTTAAGGTCGTCACTCATGTCCACGATACTGTTAACGCGGGAGGGGCGCCCGTGGTCGAGCGCGACCTGAATCGCCGCCAACGTGGGGTCGAACCATACCACCTTGGGTACGTCGGTGATGTATTGGATGCCCAATATCTCCCTCGTCTTGGGAGCGAAGACGATCTGGTCGATCGAGTGGCCATCCACTCGGACTCCGTTGCGCAGGATATCATAGTGGTCGTGCCCGGCAATCAGATCGCCCAGCTGCTGCTTTTGCAGGTCGTACGCATACACCCCCCAGGTGCCAGATGGGGCGGGAATCGAAACGTACAACGTATGGTCGTCGGCGCTGATGCCCTGCAGCCCCAAGGTGGGTTTCACGTGGTCCAGCCCCGGCAGCGTATGCCAAGGGGCATTCTCGCTCTCACGAAAGATCGCCTTGCTGTAGCCTTGATCGTGTTCCACGCCCACCCGCACCACTCCGTTGTTATCGGCGAGCCAGCCAACCACTTTGCCGGGATTCTTGAGGGCCGGGGTAATGTTCATGATGTTCAGGCTCCGTCGGGTGTTCATGTTTATGACATCCGGATAGGACCAGCCGGACTTAGCGTCCTGCCGTGAATCATCATACAACAACATCAGGATGTTGCCTTCCTTGTTCCCGGTGAAACGCCTGAAGATGATTTCCCCGGTATTAATCCTGGTGTCGTCCGCCGCCGCATGCAGCCCACTACCGCCAGCAAACAAGGCGAATCCGTTCAGGCCGGCATAGTTCTTGCCGTCGCGATCGATCCCGGAGAGATCGCCGTACACGATCCGGTCATTCGCCACCCAGCGGGGATTGAAAGCCACCTCATAAGTTCCGGATGGCACAGCGTTGATCTTGCCCGTGACCAGATTTCGGAAGGCGATCGCCACGGCAAAGTCGCGGTAATATGCATCGGCCAGTACCGAGTAGGTCAGGTACAGTCCATCGTGTGAAATCGTTGGATGAAAGACCGCTTGCTGCTTCGCGAAACTCTCGATGGGCACCGGTCCTGCGGTGGACACCGAGGCGCTGACCGAGAGAGCAGAACCAGTCAAGGCGGCAAAACCAAACATCAAACCAGCGCACATTTTTCGGCTCATGGGATGTATGGGTGGGTTGCTCCGAGGATCGCCGTTAGCCTATCAACGCGAGCTTCCACCCGGAAGCTGATTAGCGGGTTGGGTCGAGTATACAGCCCTGCTTCAACCACCCCACCCTGAAACTTATCTTGCAACGCCTGGGACCCGGCGAAGTCGGCCTGCCGGTGAAGGCCGACGGCAAGGTCCTCCCCTGCGGTATCTACGGCCGCTGGGAGGCGTGAGCGGCCGTGGGCCGCGTCACTTCATGTTCGCCGCGAGGAATTTGTCGATCCGCTGGTACAGCTCGAGCCGGTGGTCGTAGGTGTAGAAGCCGTGGCCTTCATTGAACTTGGAGACGAATTCGTAGGGCTTGTGCGCCTTGTCCATCGCATCCCGCATCAGCCGGGCCTGTTCATAGGGAACCGTGTTGTCCTCCTTGCTGTAAACCATCAGCAGCGGCGCGCGGATCTTGTCCACGTGGTTGACCGGCGATATCTCATCCAAGTCCGCCGCGTCCTTGCCGGGATCGCCCAGCAGGTCCGCCATTTCCTCTTTCCCGAACTTGGAGATCTCCAGGTCGTAATTCAAAATCGCCTTCCAGTCCGTGACGCCCGCGAGATCGATCCCGCACCGATAGAGATCCGGCTCGCGGGTCAGCCCCATCAGCACGGAGTAGCCGCCGAAGCTCCAGCCCATGATCGCGATCCGGTGGGGGTCCGCAATGCCCTGCGCGATCGCCCAGCGCGTGCCGTCGGTGATGTCGTCCTGCAGCTCCCGGCCGATGTGCCGGTGGCCTTTTTCAAAAAAGCTCTCCCCGAACCCGGGTGAGCCGCGATAGTTCATCTGCAGCACCGCGTAGCCGCGGCTGGCGAGAAACTGCGGGTCGGAATGGAAGCCCCAGGAGTCCCGCGCAAACGGGCCGCCATGCGGGAACACGACCAACGGTAGGTTCTTCGGCTCTTTCCCGGCCGGCACCGTCAGGTAACCATGGATGACCAGCCCGTCCCTCGACTTGTAGCTGATGGGGTAAACCTCCGCCATCTGCTCGGGCTTGATCCACGGCATGCACGCGAAGAGCGGCTTCAGCTGCTTCTTGTCCAAATCGAACAGATAATAGGTGCCGGGATCCCGGGCCGACCGGGAAAACACGACCAGCTTTTTCAAGTCGTCGCTCATGTCCGCGATGGTGTTGACCCGGCCGGGCAGTCCTTGGTCCAGCGCGCCTTGGATGGCCGCCATCTGAGAATCAAACCAGATCACCTTGGGCACATCGGTCTCATACTGGATGCCGAGGATTTCCCGCGTATTGGGCGCGAAGACGATGCCCTCGAACGCCCCGCCGTTGCCCCACGGCAGGATGTCATAGCGCTCATGGCTCAGGATCAGGTCGCCCAACTGCTGTTTCCGCAGGTCGTAGGCATACACGCCCCAGGTCCCGTCGGGAGTGACCAGCGAGAGGTACAGCGTACTTCCATCCGCGCTCAGCCCCCGGAGACCCACCGAGCGCTTGGCATATTCCAAGCCGGCCAGGACGCGCCAGGGGGCGTCCTCGTTCTCGCGATAAATGGTCCGGCTCAGGCCCTGGTCATACTCCACCCCTACCTTGACCACGCCTTTCGCGTCCGCCAGCCAGCCGATGACCTTGCCGGGATTTTGCACGATCCGGAAAAAGTTTCCGGTGCGCGTGTCCATGTTGACGACGTTCGGGTAGGTCAGGCGGACCAGTCCATAGCGCCCGCCGCTCAGCGGATGATCGTGCTCCAGTAGGAGCACATGCCCGGCCTCGTCCCCCGGGAACCGGTCGAACATGATGCCCGTGACGTAGAGCCGGTCCTGATCGCGCTTGTCGACCTGGCGCGCGTACCCGAGCAGCCCGGTGTAGTGGCTTCCGTCGCGATTGATCCCGGACAACCAGCCATACACCACCCGGTCATTCGCCACCCAGCGACCGTAGGCGGCTTTGCTGGTAACATTGCTTTCCACGCCGTTGATTTTCCCGGTCGCTAGGTTTTTGAAGGCGAGCCCCACCTCTAAATCCGCCACCACGGTGTAGCAGATGGTCTGCCCGTCCGGTGAAATGGTGACGTCCCGGATGACGGGCAGCCGGGCAAAGCTTTCCATCGGCACTTGCGCCGGGGCACTGGCCAGCGCGACGGCCGCGCTCACCACATTCAACGCCAGACCCAGGCGGATTTTCAGGCTCATGGGATTCGGGGGGTTAATCCAGCAGGACTGCCGTCCACCCTCTCAGCCGGGGCCTCCGCACGGAAGCTTTTTTGTCGGCTTTTGCAGCCGCCGCGTTTGATTGATCCCGCCATGCCCTCGCTCCCCGACACCTACTACGCCCGCGCCCTCGACCTTCTCGCCCGCGTGCGGGACAAAAATGCCCCGGTCATCGCGCGGCTCGCGCCCATCATCGGCGCCAGCGTCGCGCGCGGCGGCATGATCCACATGTTCGGCAGCGGACACAGCGACATCATCGCCCGGGAGGTCATCGGCCGCGCCGGCGGGCTCGTCTGCGTCAACGGCATCATCGATCCCACCGCCGGCTTCGTCGAGAACCTCGTCGGTTACGGCACCAAGCTCGTCGAGCGGCACGACCGCCAGTACCAGCTGCTGCCGGGCGAGACGATCATCGTCATCTCCAATTCCGGCAAGAATAGCTCGCCCCTCGAGGTCGCGCTCTACGCCAAGGCGAAGGGCCTGCACGTCGTCGGCCTCACCGCGATGGCCATGTCCACCACCGCCGCCACCGTGCATCCCGGCGGTAAAAAGCTCCACGAGGTCGCCGACGACGTGCTCGACAACGGCGGCGTGCCCGGTGACGCCATCGTCGAGGCCGCGCCGGGACTCTTTGCCGGGCCCACTTCCACCCTCACCAGCGCGTTGCTGCTCAACCTGCTCATGCTCGCCGTCACCGACTGGCTCAGGGCCCACGGCCATCCGCTGCCCGTGCTGCGCAGCCAGAACGTGCCGGGCTCGATGGATTACAACCACGCGCTCGCCGAGAAATACAAGGGCCGCCTCAGCCGCCAGCTGTGACGCCCGTCCGTCCGACCATGAGCTACAAAATCGGCGTGGATGGCGGCGGCACCAAGACCGAGTGCGTCCTGGTCGATCCGGCCGGCAACATGGTCGCCTGCCACATCGGCACCGGCTGCAACCCGAGCGTGGTCGGCTCCGCGGCCGCCGCCTCCATCCTCAACGCCGCGCTCAGTTCCCTGCGCGCGCAGGCGGCCACTCACGCCACCGGCACCCAGGGTCTGCCCGCCGGGGAACCGGATCTCATCACGGACACCCTGCTCTGCATGGCCGGCAGCCGCGGGTTCTGGCAGGAATTTGCCGCCGGCCTCACCGGGTTTGGCCGCGTCGTGACGGGCGACGACTCCCTGCCGATCCTCGAACTCGCCACGCACGGACACGCCGGCCTGGCGCTGCACTCGGGCACCGGCTCGTTCGTGGCGGCCCGCGCGCCCGACGGCTCCGTGCACTTCGCCGGCGGGCTGGGCTGGCGGTTTGGCGACCCGGGCAGCGGCTACGATCTCGGCCGGCGCGCCCTCGCCCAGGGCCTGCTTGAGCTCCAGGGCTGGGCGCCGCCGTCCCGGCTCGGTCCCGCGGTCCGCGCCTACGCCGAGCTCGGCGGCGCGGCCAACGCCAGCGTGCTGGCGAGCCATTTCTACACGCACGCCCATTCCAGCCGCTACATCGCGGCTTTCGCCCCCACCGTGCTCCGCCTCGCCGGCGAGCGCGACGAACCGGCCCGCCGGATTGTCCTCGAGTCCACCGGCGCCCTGCTCGATCTCGCCATCAGCGTCGCGACCAAGCTGTTCTCCGCGTCCCAGCTCAAGACCGTGGATGCCGGCCTGAGCGGACCGATCCTGAACCACCCGCTGGCGGTGGAGGCCTTCGCGGCGCGCTCGCCCTTCGCCCTCGCGCCGATCACCGAGACGCCGATCGAGGGCGTCCGCCGGATGCTTCAGCGCCCATAGCCGCATGGCTTTTCACCCTGATCGCCGCGGCGGGAGCGGCGCCTGAGTTCCATTCCGTCGTCATGCAGGCCACCCCGTCCATCACCGTGCTTGCCGAGCCCGAGTGGCAGGCCCGCCAGGCGGCGCACGAGGCCCGCGTGCAGATGTGGCTGGGGCCGCACCAGGCACGGGCGGCGCGGGGCGAAAAACATCCCGTCTACGATTTTTTGTTCAGCTACTACGCGTTCCGGCCGGCGTGGCTGCGCCGCTGGCATCCCGGGCCGGACGTGGTCCTGGCCGGAGAAGCCGCGCGGGAATTTCTCCGCCGGCCGGGGTACCGCGAGACCGCGGGGGGCGTGGGGGTCGATCCGGCGACACTGCGCCCGGCGCGCCGCGAGTTTGTCGCGTGGCTGCGCGACCTGCTGGCGGCGATGCGCGAGCGGCCGCCGTTTTTCGGGTGCTTCGGCCTGCACGAGTGGGCGATGGTCTACCGGCAGGCCCCCGACAAGGTCCGCCACCACGGCTGGCCGCTGCGCTTTTCGCCCGGGGAACTCGCCCGCATCGTCGAGGGCCAGGCGCTGTGCTGCACGCATCACGACGCGTTCCGCTTCTTCACGCCGCCCGCGCGGCCGCTCAACCGCGTCCAGCCCGCACGGGAGACGGTGTCCGAGCACGAGCAGCGCGGTTGCCTCCACGCCAACATGGACCTCTACAAGTGGGCGTTCAAACTGGCGCCCTTCACGCCCAGCGAGCTGCTGGCCGACTGCTTCGAGCTCGCGCGCGACATCCGCGAGGTGGACATGCGCGCGAGCCCCTACGACCTGGGCGCGCTCGGGTTTGCACCGATCGCCATCGAGACCGCCGCCGGCCGGGAGGAATATGAACGCGCCCAGCGCGGCTTCACCACCCGCGGCGAGCCGCTGCGCGCGCGCCTGATCACGCTCTGTGAGCGGCTGCTGGCGGAATAGTTTGTAGGCCGCCTGCTTGCAGGCGCTTCATCTTTCCAGCGCGAGCAAGCTCGCATTCTACGCGATCAACGGATTGGCAGGGTCGGCGACCCTGACTGATCGCTGTGGCACGGGTCTCCCGACCCGTGTTTCAAAATCAGGGACCACTCCAGACACGGGTCGGGAGACCCGTGCCACGTCAGCCTCACCACCGCGTCGGCGTGCCGGGCGGGCGGACGTATTCCTGCGGGTGGATCATTTTCTTGGCAAAGGGGTTGACCCGCGCCAGCAGGTCCGGCGAGGCGTGATAGCCCCAGCGGGTGCGGTTCCACGAGGAGCCGTAACGATAGACGCTGATGCGCCGCTCGCCGGGATTCGCGCGCTTGGCCGAGCCGTGGCAGGTCGCGTCCACGAACACGATCGCGTCGCCCGCCTGCATGTGGACCTCCTGCGCGCCGGCCACGCCGTCGACCGAGCCGCCCTTGCCCTCCATCCATTCCTCACCGCGTCCGGGTTTGAGAAACTCCGGGTGGACGATGTTGGACTTGTGCGAGCCGGGGATGACCATCGTCGCGCCGTCGCCGGGACCGATGTCGGTGTGGGCGATGAGCACGTTGATCTGCGCGCAGTGGAAGCGGCCGTTGTGATAGCGGAACTGCATGCGCTTGCAGCGGTCGTGGCCGCCGGCGTGCAGCGTGATCGCCTCGCCGGGCCCGCGGATGGTGAAGAAGTTCTCGTCGATGAAGAGCGGGCCGTGGTGGTAGTCGAAGGTGTCCTGCCCGCCAATGAAGCGCAGCACGAAGTTGATGTAGCTCGGGTGGTCGATCATCCGCTCGAACGCCCCACCGAGCTCGTACACCTGCTGGTAGCTGATGCCGCGGTGCTCGGGATGATCCTCGCGCTGCACCCAGCCGTACCAGCCGAGCCGCGGCAGCGACCGCGGGATCTGGTCGATGCGGGCGTTGCAATCGGCCACCTCCGCCTTCGAGAGCGCGCCGCGGATGATGACGAAGCCGTTCAGGTCAAACAGGTATTCCTCCAGCTCCGTGGGGATGCGGGCGTTGGGCTGCTCAATCTTGGGCGGGGTCGTGTGGTGGTCGTGAAAGCGTTCCATGGGGGCACTGTAGTTGAACTATTCGGAAACTTCTTTCCGTTTACTCCCAACATTTTATTGTTAAGTAACCTTTATGCCGCCCTCCTCCCGACCCGCCGCCACCCGGCACGAGCTGGAGCTGGGTTTTCACGTCTGGCGGATGGACGACGCCGGCATGATGGCGGCCCCGCACACGCATCCGGATATCGAGGTGAATTTTCTCTTCGATGGCGGCTTCTCCTACCTGCACGGCGGCACGATCACGCCGGTTGAGGCCGGCCGGTTCACCGTGCTCTGGGGCGGCGTGCCCCACCAGACCGTCACCCCGGGCATCGTCGGGCGCGGCATCTGGATCACCCTGCCGCTCGCGTGGTTTCTGCAGTGGCAGCTGCCGCACGGCCTGCAGGACCGGCTGCTCAGCGGCGAGGTGGTCTCCGACCGGCCGGATCCCGCCGACGGGCCGCAGCTCGAGCGCTGGCTCGACGACGCCAACAGCCGGAATCCCGGTCGCCGCCGCGTGCTGCTGCTGGAAATGGAGGCGCGCTTTCACCGCCTCGCGCTCGCCACGTCCCGGCCCCGCCCTCACCCGCACGCGGGCCTGGAAGGCGCCGGCCAGATCGCGCGCGTCACCCGGTACATCGCGGAGCATTACCGCGACCCGCTGACGGTGCCCGCCATCGCCGCCGACGCCGGGCTGCATCCGAAATACCTCATGCGCGTGTTCAAGAAGCAGTGCGGCGTGAGCGTGTGGGAGTATGTCACGCGCCTGCGGGTCTCGCATGCCCAGCGGCTGCTCATCACCACCGACACCAAGGTGGTGGACGTTGCCTTGGAGAGCGGCTTCGCTTCCGTCGCGCCCTTTTACCAGGCCTTCCGGAACTACGCCAACCAGCAGCGGCCCCTCGCCTACCGCCGCAAACACCACCTGCCCGCCCCGGCCTGAGCCCCACCCTTTCCCAATCATGAAATCAAAAAACTCCGACCTGCAGATTGGCGTCATCGGCTCCGGCGGACGCGGCCAGCTCCTCGGCGCGCTCGCGCACCGGCCCGGCCGCGGCGCGCGGGTCGTCGCCTGCTGCGATGTGAGCGACGCCACCCTCGCCCGGAATCGCCAGGAGTACGGCGCCGGCCTCTTCACCACGGGAGACTGCCGGGCGCTGCTGGCGCGGCCGCTCGACGCCGTCATCATCGCGACGCCGGATTTCCTGCACGAAGCCCAGGCGGTGGCCGCCGCGGCGCGCGGCCTCGCGATCTACCTGGAGAAGCCGATGGCGCTGACCATCGCCGGTTGCGACCGCATCCTGCGCGCGGCGGCCCGGACGGGCGCCCGCCTCTACGTCGGCCACAACATGCGCCACATGCCGTTCGTGCAAAAAATGAAGGCCCTGATCGACGCCGGCGCCATCGGCGAGGTGAAGGCCTGCTGGGTGCGGCATTTCGTCGGCCATGGCGGCGACTTCTATTTCCGCGACTGGCACGCCGAGCGGCGCTACACCACGGGCCTGCTGCTGCAGAAGGCGGCGCACGACCTCGATATCATCCACTGGCTTTGCAACGGCTACAGCCGGAAGGTCAACGCCCTGGGCGGGCTCACGCTTTACGGTGCGCTCCCGGGCCGGAAGCCGCGGGAAAAGGGCCCCACTCGCCCGCGGCCGGACGAGATGCAGCTCGCGGCCTTTCCGCCCACCAAGATGCGCGGGCTCAACCACCGGATCGATGTCGAGGACCTCAGCTCGGTGCAGATGCAGCTCGATAACGGCGTCTTCGCGACCTACGCGCAGTGCCACTATACGCCGGACTACTGGCGCAACTACATGGTCATCGGCACGGAGGGCCGGCTGGAAAACTTCGGCAACGGCGAACCCGGCACGCACGTGCGCGTGTGGAACCGGCGCAAGCAGGGTTACGACGCCCGCGGCGACGCCACCTACCGGATCCCCGTCAGCCGCGGCACGCACGGCGGCGCCGACCCGATGATCATGGCGGAATTTTTGCGGTTCGCCCGCCACGGCGGGAAAACCGCGACCTCGCCGCTGGCCGCACGCGAGAGCATCGCCACCGGCTGCATGGCCACGGAGTCGCTGCGCGCGGGCGGCGCGCTGCGCATGGTGCCGCGCGTGCCGGCCGGCCTCGCCGCGCACTTCCGGAAATAGCCGCGGCGGGAAGTGGGACTCGCCCCGCCGATAAAATCCGCCGCCCATCCTCCGCGACTTCGGATCGCGGGTCCGCCCGGCGACGATGGAAAATTTTATTTTTCCCGACGGCAAACGCACCGGGCCGGAAAAATCGCGGCGGTGCATTTGTATTGCGCCCCTGCGCCCGTCGGGAGACATTCACACTAACCCGCGCGCGCATTGCCGATTCCGTGATGATGCGGCCGGGCGTTAACCAAAAAGGAACAACACAGCATGGCTAAAAAAGTCGTTAAGAAAAAGACGAAGAAAAAGAAGAAGTAATCCCTCTTCATCGTCCAACCCATGAGCCGCTCCTTTTTTGGGGCGGCTCTTTTTTTCACCCCACCACGCGCCGTGGCACGGGTCTCCTGACCCGTGAGAAGTGAAGCGAGCGGAAAATCCCAGGGCGGGAGGCCCGTGCTATCCGCCTCACGCGAGGCGGCCCTCGTCAAATTCAATCAGGTCCACCACGCTCACGATCTGGCCGACGCGGTCGGCGCAGCCCATGGCGGTGAGCGCCTCCGCCAGAAACTCTCGGCCGCCCGGCGTCATGCCCTTCTGCACATAATCGCGGTTCCACGCGGCCACACGCAGGTCGGCGGGAAAGAGCACCCGCAGCTGGCGGTCGCGCTCGGCCTCGTCTTGGCCGGCCTCAAGGCACTCATGCACGATCTTTTCCACCGCGGCCGGTTCGACCCCGAGGTGCTGGCACAGAAACCGGTCCATGCCGCGCTGGTAGTTCTTCGCGTAGCTGGCCGGCAGGGCGCCGTGCTTTTTGACGTATTCGCACTTGGCCAGAAACCGCGGCAGGTGCAGCAGCCCGGTGGCCGCGTGCGGCACGTAAGCCGACGGCAGGCAGGTCAGGACTTCCCCCGAGGAACCGGGAATGGGCTTGGACGGCATGGGACGCCGTCATTTCGCGGCAAAACTGCGGCGCCACAACTTCAATTCGGCCCCGCGCTCACGCCGCGGTCCGTCTGGGCGCCGGGATTTCCGTCTGCCCCGGAGCCTCCGGTTCGGCGCCCGGGATCGCCCGCGCACGGTAGCCGTCGTAGTCGGGCACGATCCGGAGGTAGCGCTTGTCCATCAGCGGCGAGGAAATCATGAAGTCCGCCGAGGCGCGGTCGCACGCGATCGGGATGTTCCAGACCACGGCCATGCGCAGCAGCGCCTTCACGTCGGGATCGTGCGGCTGCGGCTCCAGGGGATCCCAGAAGAAGATCAGGAAATCGATGTCGCCATCCACGATCTTCGCGCCGATCTGCTGGTCGCCGCCCAGCGGCCCGCTTTGCAGCTTGATGATGGGGAAGCCGAGTTCCCGCTCCAGCATCTGGCCGGTCGTGCCGGTGGCATAGACCTGGTGGTGCGCCAGCAGGTCGCGGTTGAATTTAGCCCACTCGATCAGGTCGCGCTTCTTGTGGTCGTGCGCCACGAGCGCGATCTTCTTGTCCGGTTCCATCACGATTTTTTTGTACTGCATGGCCGGCAGCATAGCACGTCGCGTTCCCATCAGCCACCGACCCCTGGTGACAAATTCGCGAAAAATCGGCGGTCGCGACACGCCCGGACCAAAGGTATAGTTATAGCTTTACTCTCATGGCGAAACGTATAGTTATAGCTACACATTTAAAAATGAATTCCTCCAGCAATCCGGCTGACACCACGGACCGTAAACTGTCGATTGGGCAGATCGTGCGGCCTGAATCGGGCTGGCTGCGCACGGTCAGGGAAAGACTGGGCCTGACGCTTGCTCAAATGGCTGGCCGGTTGAAGGTTACGCCGCCCGCTGTTCGCTCCTTCGAACAGGCAGAGGTGGAGGATCGAATCACCCTGGCCTCGCTTCGCCGCGCCGCGGCGGCGATGGAGTGCGACCTGATTTACACGCTCGTGCCCCGGACTGAACGGTCCTCCAACCGGCGCCAACGGCAGCCGGCCCCAGCGGCACCCGCCAAGCCGGTCCTACCGCCCGATACGCGGGGCCGGGACGACTCCGACAGCATCGTCACCGACCTGACCCGGCACACCGAGTACGGCGAATCATGACGGTCGTGGGCGGTGGCGCCCCCGATACCGTGGTTGCCGGCGAACCCGGCCGCCTGCACCGGCAGCCTGGAACAGGCTACGGCAGGTCGGTCGAGCCCATCAGGTAGCGATCGCATTCCCGGGCCGCGGCGCGGCCCTCGTTGATCGCCCAGACCACGAGGCTTTGGCCGCGGCGGCAGTCGCCCGCCGCGAAGACGCCGGGAATGCTGGTGCCGAAGGTGCCGTAGTCCGCCTTGATGTTGCTGCGCGGGTCGGTCTCGACCCCGATTTCCTTGAGCAGCGCCTGCTCGGGCCCGAGAAAGCCCATCGCCAGCAGCACGAGCTGCGCCGGGCGGGTCTTTTCGGTGCCCGGCTGCTCTTGCGGCACAAACTGGCCCTTCTCGTTCTTCGCCCACTTGATTTCGACGGTCACGAGTTCCTTCACCCGGCCCTCGGCGTCGCCGATGAACTTCTTCACCGTGGTGAGATAAATGCGCGGGTCCGCCCCGAACTTGGCCGCGGCCTCCTCCTGGCCGTAGTCCATTTTGTAGACCTTCGGCCATTCCGGCCACGGGTTGTCGCCCGCGCGCTCGAGCGGGGGCTTCGGCAGGATCTCGATTTGCAGGAGGCTCTTGCAGCCGTGGCGCATCGAGGTGCCCGAACAGTCCGTGCCGGTGTCACCGCCGCCGATCACGACGACATCCTTGCCGCCGCCGTGGATCGGGCTGGGGCCCTGGTCGGCGAGGACGGCCTTGGTGTTGGCGGTGAGAAACTCCATCGCGAAGTGCACGCCCTTGAGGTTACGGCCCTCGATCGGCAGGTCGCGCGGCTGGGTCGCGCCGGTGCAGATGACCGTGGCGTCGAATTCGTTGAGGAAGATCTGCGGCTCGACGTTGTCGCCGACGTTGGCGTTGCAGATGAACTTGATGCCCTCCTGCTCCATGTGCCGGATGCGGCGGAGCACGATCTCCTGCTTGTCGAGCTTCATGTTCGGGATGCCGTACATCAGCAGGCCGCCCGGACGGTCGGCGCGCTCGAAGACCGTCACCGTGTGGCCGGCGAGATTGAGCTGCGCGGCGGCGGAAAGCCCGGACGGGCCGGAGCCGATGACGGCCACCTTCTTGCCCGTGCGCACCTTCGGCGCCTCCGGGACAACCCAGCCCTCCTCCCAGCCGCGATCGGTGATCGCGGCCTCGATGTTCTTGATCGTGACGGGCGGGCTGTTGATGCCGAGCACGCACGAGCCCTCGCAGGGGGCCGGGCAGACCCGGCCGGTGAACTCGGGAAAATTGTTGGTCTTGTGCAGCCGGAGCAGCGCCTCTTTCCACAGCCCGCGGTAGACGAGGTCGTTCCACTCGGGGATCAGGTTGTTGATCGGGCAGCCCGACGCCATGCCGCTGATGAGCTTGCCGGTATGGCAGAACGGCACGCCGCAATCCATGCAGCGCGCGCCCTGGTGGCGGAGCTTCTTCTCCTCCATGTGGTGGTGAAATTCCTTCCAGTCGCGCACGCGGTCGAGCGGCGCGCGGTCCACGGGCAGTTCCCGCAGGTATTCGATGAATCCGGTTGGCTTGCCCATGGGTGAAGTTGGTCAGTTGCCGCCGACGCGGGAGAGGTCGCGGGCGTTTTCCTCGAAGGCGGCCATGACGGCCTCGTCGCCGGTCAGGCCCTGGGCCTGCGCGCGGTCGATGCAGGCGAGCATGCGCTTGTAGTCCTTCGGCAGCACCTTGACGAATTTCGGCACGAGCTGCTGCCAACCGTCGAGCACCTGCCGCGCGCGGACGCTCTTCGTGTGGGTGAAATGTTGCTCGACCAGGGCGCGCACCGCGGCGATCTCGGCGGCGGTCTCGAGTTTTTCCAGGCCGACCATCTGCGGGTTCACGCGCTTGGCGAAGTCGCCGCGCTCGTCGAGCACGTAGGCGGTGCCGCCCGACATGCCGGCGCCGAAATTCCGGCCGGTGGCGCCGAGCACGACGACCCGGCCGCCGGTCATGTACTCGCAGCCGTTGTCGCCGATGGCCTCGACGACCGCGTCGACGCCGGAGTTGCGGACGGCGAAGCGCTCGCCCGCCATGCCGGCGATGTAAACCTCGCCGGCGGTCGCGCCGTAGAGGGCGACGTTGCCGATGATCATGTTCTCGTCGGCCTTGAAGGTCGCGGCGGGCGACGGGTAGATGATGATCTTGCCGCCGGAGAGGCCCTTGCCGACGTAGTCGTTGGCGTCGCCCTCGATGGAGAACGTCATGCCGCGCGTCATGAACGCGCCGAAGCTCTGGCCGGCGGAGCCCTTGAAATGGATGCGGATGGTGTCGTCCGGCAGGCCCTTCGCGCCGTGCTTCTTTGTCACCTCGTAGCTGGTGATAGTCCCGACGACGCGATGGACATTGCGGATCGGCAGGTTCGCGACGACCTTCTCCCCGCGCTCGATGGCGGGCTGACAGAGGTTGAGCAGCGTGGTCAAATCGAGCGATTTCTCGAGCCCGTGGTCCTGCTTGACGGAGCAGAAGCGGCCGACCTCGGGGCCGACGTCCGGCTGGTAGAGGATGTTGCTGAAATCGATCCCCTTGGCCTTCCAGTGGGTGATGGCCTGCTGCGGCTCGAGGCGGTCCACCTGGCCGACCATCTCCTCGACGGTGCGGAAACCGAGCGACGCCATGAGCTCGCGGACATCCTCGGCGATGAACTTCATGAAGTTCACGACGTACTCGGGCTTGCCGGTGAACTTCGCGCGGAGGCGCGGATCCTGGGTGGCGACGCCGGCCGGGCAGGTGTTGAGATGGCAGACGCGCATCATGATGCAGCCGGTCGAGACCAGCGGCGCGGTCGCAAATCCAAACTCCTCGGCGCCGAGCAGCGCGGCGATGACGACGTCGCGGCCGGTCTTCAGCTGGCCGTCCGTCTCGACGGCGATGCGGCTGCGGAGATTGTTGAGCACGAGCGTCTGGTGCGTCTCGGCGAGGCCGAGCTCCCACGGGAGCCCCGCGTGCTGCAGCGAGGTGTGCGGCGAGGCGCCGGTCCCGCCGTCGTAGCCGGAGATGAGCACGACGTCGGCGTGCGCCTTGGCGACGCCGGCGGCGATGGTGCCGACGCCGACCTCCGAGACGAGCTTCACGCTCACGCGGGCGTGGCGGTTGCCGTTCTTGAGGTCATGGATCAGCTCGGCGAGGTCCTCGATCGAGTAGATGTCGTGGTGCGGCGGCGGGGAGATCAGGCCGACGCCGGGCGTGGAGTGGCGGGTTTTCGCGATCCACGGGTAGACCTTGGTGCCGGGCAGCTGGCCGCCCTCGCCGGGCTTGGCGCCCTGGGCCATCTTGATCTGCAGCTCCCGGGCGCTGACGAGATACTCGCTCGTGACGCCGAAGCGGCCGGAGGCGACCTGCTTGATCGCGGAATTCTTCGAGTCGCCGTTCGGCAGCGGGACGAAGCGCTCGGGATCCTCGCCGCCCTCGCCGGTGTTGGACTTGCCGCCGATGCGGTTCATCGCGATGGCGAGCGTCTCGTGCGCCTCCTGCGAGATCGAGCCGTAGGACATCGCGCCGCTCTTGAACCGCGCCATGATCTTTTCCACCGGCTCGACCTCCTCGAGCGGGATGGCGGTGGCGGGCTTGAAGTCGAGCAGACTGCGGAGCGTGCAATGCTGCTTCGACTGGTCGTTGACGAGCTTGGCGTAGTCCTTGTACGCGGCGTAGCTGCCGGTGCGCGTCGCCTTCTGCAGCCGGTGGATGGACTCCGGCGTGAAGAGGTGCGCCTCGCCCTCCGCGCGCCACTGGTAGATGCCGCCAACCGGCAGCACGTGGCCGTCGACCTGGCGCTCGGGATAGGCGGCGTGGTGCCGCGCGAGCACCTCCTGCGCGATGACGTCGAGGCCGATGCCGCCGACCCGCGAGGCCGTCCAGGTGAAATAATGGTCGATGACGTCCTGCCGCAGGCCGAGCGCCTCGAACACCTGCGCGCCGCGGTAGCTCTGGATCGCGGAGATGCCCATCTTGGACATGACCTTGATCACGCCCTTCGAGGCGGCCTTCACGAAGTTCTTGCACGCGGTCTTGTGGTCGATGTCGGTGAGCACGCCCTCGCGGATCATGTCGTCGATCGTCTCGAACGCGACGTACGGGTTGACCGCGCTCACGCCGTAGCCGATCAGCAGCGAGAAATGGTGCACCTCGCGGGCCTCACCCGTCTCGATCACGAGGCTGGCGCGCGTGCGCAGGCCCTCGCGGATGAGGTAGTGGTGGAGGCCGGCGACGGCGAGCAGCGCCGGGATGGGCGCGAAGTCGCGGCTGACGCCGCGGTCGCTCATGATCAGGACGTTGACCTCGTCCTCCTCGATCATGCGGCGGGACATCATGCAGAGCTCCTCGAGCGACTTCGCGAGGCCCCGCTCGCCGCGGGCGGTGCGGAAGAGCGTGGGCAGTACACCGATCTTCAGCCCGGGCAGATTGGTGCGGCGGATCTTGGCGAATTCCTCGTTGGTCAGGATTGGCCACTTCAGCTCGACGCGGCGGCAGGCCGTCGGCTGCGGGTTGAGCAGGTTGCCCTCGGAGCCGAGGCGCGTCTCGGCGGAGATGATGATTTCCTCGCGGATGCAGTCGATCGGCGGGTTGGTCACCTGCGCGAAGAGCTGCTTGAAATAGTCGTAGAGCAGGCGCGGCCGGTTCGAGAGCACGGCGAGCGCGCCGTCGTTGCCCATCGAGCCGATGGCCTCCACGCCGTCGCGCGCCATCGGGGTGAGCAGGATGCGCTCGTCCTCGTTGGTGTAGCCGAACGCGATCTGCCGCTGGAGCAGCGTGGCATGGTCGGGCAGCGGCACCTCGGGCGCCGCCGGCAGGTCGTCCAGGTACACCAGGTGCTCCTTGATCCACTCGCGGTAGGGGCGCTCGCCGGCCAGCTGCTGCTTGATCTCCTCGTCGGCGATGATGCGGCCCTGCTCGGTGTCCACCAGGAACAGGCGGCCGGGCTGGAGGCGGCCCTTGCTCAGGACGTTCTCCGGCGGGATGTCGAGCACGCCGCTCTCCGAGGCCATGATGACGAGGCCGTCCTTCGTGACCCAATAGCGGCAGGGGCGCAGGCCGTTGCGGTCGAGGATGGCGCCGATCTGCTTGCCGTCGGTGAACGCGATGGCCGCGGGCCCGTCCCACGGCTCCATCAGGCAGGCGTGGTACTGGTAGAAGGCGCGGCGGGCCTCGTCCATGTGCTGGTCGTTCGACCACGGCTCCGGGATCATCATCATGACCGCGTGGGCCAGTGGCCGGCCCGCGAGCACGAGGAGCTCGAGGGTGTTGTCGAACATCGCCGAGTCGCTGCCGTTCGGGTTGATGATCGGCAGGATCTTCTTCATGTCCTCACCGAACAGGTCCGACTCGAACAGCGCCTCGCGGGCGTGCATCCAGTTCAGGTTGCCGCGCAGGGTGTTGATCTCGCCGTTGTGCGCGACGTAGCGGTACGGGTGCGCGCGGTCCCAGCTGGGAAACGTGTTGGTGCTGAAGCGCGAGTGGACCAGCGCCAGCGCCGTTTCCATCGCCGGGTTCTGCAGGTCGGGAAAATACTTCTCGAGCTGGTCGGTCAGCAGCATGCCCTTGTAGACGAGGGTCTTGCAGGACAGGCTGACCACGTACCACTGCTCGGCGCCGCTCATCGTCGAGGTGCGGATCTCGCTGTAGGCGCGCTTGCGGATGAGGTAGAGCTTGCGCTCGAAGGCCAGGTCGTCGGCCACCGACGGATGGCGGCCGATGAGCACCTGGCGCATCGCGGGCTCGCAGGACTTGGCGGTCTCGCCGAGCGAGGCGTTGTTGGTCGGCACGGTGCGCCAGCCGAGGAAGATCTGGCCCTCGGACTGCACGATCTGCGCGAACTTTTCCTCGATGCGGCGGCGCACGGTCGGGTTGCGCGGCATGAAGATGAGGCCGCACCCGTAGTGGCCGGGCTCCGGCAGCGCGATGCGGGCCTTCTTGCACACTTCTGAGAAAAACCGGTGCGGCATCTGCAGCAGCACGCCTGCGCCGTCCCCGGTGTTCGGCTCGGCCCCGCTGGCGCCGCGGTGGTCGAGGTTGGTCAGTACCTGCAGCGCGTTCTCGAGGATCGAGTGGGACTTGCGGCCGTGCATGTCCACGACGAAGCCGACGCCGCACGCGTCGTGCTCAAACCACGGGTCGTAGAGCCCCTGCCGGCCAGGCCGGCCGGCGGCGGGGGTGTCCACGGGGCGGGACGGGGGATTGGTCCGGGCGGCGTTTGACATCAGGTGGGGAAAGGCAGGGAGCGGAAAGTGTGCCGGTTCAGGGCGGAGGGGTCGGGGCAAAAAAAGGGCCGGTCGCGATTTGCGAGAGCCGGCCCGGGAAGGTTAATTCGTCGATCGCGGCTTTCAGCGTCAGAAGAAGCGGATCGTTTTCGTGGCCATCTTGGCGTGGTCCTCGTCCGAGCAGCCCGCGTTGGTGGGCGTGTCGAGCGGGACATCCGTCGGTTTCACCAGGTCATTGCTCAGCAGGTAATTTTCGACTTCCTCGCCGGAAATGTCGGCGAGCATGACGCCGTCGATCTCCACGCACGGGGAGAGCGGCTGGCCGGACTTCTGCACCATCTCCGCGTAGTTCTCGCGGTTGTTGATAATGTCGATGTCCTCGAATCCGAGTCCGTGCTTGCGCAGGACGGCGCGGACGCCGTTGGACCAGCCGCATTGCGGCTTAAGATAGGCTTTGATATTCATGCGGCAGGATACTCGGGGCGAAAAACGTCGCAAGCTATAGGGCGTGGTTTTTCGCCGGCAAGCGGAACTTTCGGAAATCTTTGGCATATCCCCCGGGGCGCATTCGGATTTGCGCTCAGAGGGAATTATGCCTTTCTCCGGGTCCGCATGAGCACCCCGCCGACCCCTGAGCCGGTCCTGTTCGACGTCGTCGCCGACCTGCACCCGCCGGAGCTGTACCAGCCCGCGGCCGTTGCGGACGGGGTTGAGCACCTTGCGGACATCGGGCCCGCGCAGGTCGCGTTTTATCGCGAGCACGGTTATCTCGTGGTGCGGCAGGCCTTCACGCCCGCCGAGGTGCAGGCCGCCACCGCCGGGCTGGTGGACCTGATCATGGGCACGCGACCGGATTTCAAGCACGTCTACTTCGAGGGGAAGGCGAAGGAGATCCTCCCCACGCTCGGGCCGGAGCAGCGCCAGGACGCCGTGCGCAAGCTCGGGGTGTTCATCGAATTCGACGCCCGGCTCAAGGCCCTCTCGCACCACCCGGAACTCCGGCGCGCGCTCCGACCCCTCCTTGGGGGGGCCGAGCCGGAGCTGTTCCAGGACATGGCGCTGATCAAGCCGCCCCGCCTCGGCCGCGAAAAACCGTGGCACCAGGACAAGGCCTACTTCGAATATGCCCTCGGCACGCCCGTGGTTGGGGTCTGGATCGCGCTCGATGAGGCCACGGTCGAGAACGGCTGCATGCAGCTCCTGCCCGGCCGGCATAAGGAGGGCCCGATCCTCCACTTCCAGCGCCGCGACTGGCAGATTTGCGACCAGACGATCCTCGGCACCAAGTCGGTCGCCGTGCCGCTGAAACCCGGCGGCCTCCTGCTCTTCGACGGCATGTTGCCCCACGGCACGCCGCACAATTCCTCGCCGAAACGCCGGCGCGCGCTGCAGTTTCACTACCTGCCGGCCGGGACCCCGAAGGTGCCGCCCGAGGAGCGGCTGCGGCACTTCGGCGGCGAGGGGAAAAACGTCTCGTGCTGAGGCGCGGCGCCGGCGCCCGGGACGCCCGCCTACAATTTCCTAGCCGCCCGGCACGCGCTCGCGTATCACGCCCGGGATGAAAGTCCTCGTGACCGGCGCCGCCGGGTTCATCGGTTACCATGTGGCCCGCCGGCTGGCCGGCACCAACCGCTGCGACGTGCTCGGCGTGGACAACCTCAACGACTACTACTCGGTCGAGCTCAAGCGCGCGCGGCTGGCCGAGCTCGCCCAGCTGGAGGGCTTTCGCTTCGTGCAGGCGGATTTCGCCGACGCGGCGGCGTTCGGGGGGATCCACGCGAACTACCGGCCCGACTACGTGATCCACCTCGGCGCGCAGGCCGGCGTGCGCTACAGCATGGAAAACCCCGCGGCCTACGTGCACAGCAACCTCGCGGGCTTCCTCAGCGTCCTCGAGGCCTGCCGCAAGCTCCCGCCGAAGCACCTCGTGTTCGCCTCCTCGAGCAGCGTCTACGGCGCGGGCGCCACGGTGCCGTTCCACGAGGACGCCAACACCGACCGGCCGATCTCCTTCTACGGCGCGACCAAGAAAAGCAACGAGCTGATGGCGCACAGCTACGCCCACCTGCACGGGCTGAACGTCACCGGCCTGCGGTTCTTCACCGTCTACGGGCCGTGGAGCCGGCCGGACATGGCGCCGACCATCTTCTCGAAGGCCATCTGCGAGGGCACGCCGCTCCGCCTCTTCAACCACGGCAAGTGCCGGCGCGATTTCACCTACGTGGACGACATCGTGGACGGTGTCGTGAAGGTGCTCCTCTACCCGCCCGTGCCGCCGCCCGTCCCGCCCTTCCGCCTCTTCAACATCGGCCACCACCGCCCCGTGGAGGTGCTGCTCTTTGTCCGGATGCTCGAGCAGCTGCTCGGGCGGACCGCGCAGCTCGAGCTGCTCCCGGCCCAGCCGGGCGACATGATCGAGACCTGCGCCAGCATCGAGCGCCTGCACGGCGCCATCGGCTTCACCCCCAAGGTCTCGCTGGAGGACGGCCTGCGCCAGTTCGTCGATTGGTTCAAGGCCTACTACCGCCACGCCTAAAACCCGTCCCGCCCCACCGGCACGCGCGGCGGGGCGGGGTTTACGGAAAAGATACGGCCGAACGCCGCTCCGCGCTTGCCTCGCCTCGCGTGCGGCCCAACTTGAACTTCACTTTTTAATCGTCACCGCCAACTCCCTCCCCGCCATGTCCAAAGCCGCCCCCGCCAAATCCGCCAGCCCCGCCCCCGCCGCCGCCCACGTCCGCGAAAAGAACATCGAGCTCGCCCTCTCCTCCATCACGAAGCAGTTCGGCGACGGCTCGATCATGCGCCTCGGCAGCAACCAGCGGATGAAGGTTGAGACCCTCTCCACCGGCTCGCTCGCGATCGACCTCGCCCTCGGCGTCGGCGGCCTGCCCAAGGGCCGCATCATCGAGATCTACGGCCCGGAATCCTCCGGCAAGACCACCTTCTGCCTCAGCGTCATCGCCGAGGCCCAGAAAAAGGGCGGCCTCGCCGCGTTCATCGACGTCGAGCACGCGCTCGACCCGAAATATGCCCGCGTCGTCGGGGTGAACCTCGACGACCTCCTCGTCTCCCAGCCCGACAGCGGCGAGGATGCACTCAACATCATGGAGACGCTCATCCGCTCCAACAGCATCGACGTCATCGTGCTCGACTCCGTCGCCGCGCTCATCACCAAGGCCGAGCTCGACGGCCAGATGGGCGACATGACGATGGGCAGCCAGGCCCGGCTGATGTCGCAGGCCATGCGCCGCCTCACCGCCGTCGTCAGTAAGACGAACTGCGTGTGCATCTTCACCAACCAGATCCGTGAGAAGATCGGCGTGATGTTCGGCAACCCCGAGACCACGTAGGGCGGCCGCGCGCTGAAGTTCTTCTCGTCCATCCGCATCGACATCCGCCGCAAGGACCAGATCAAGACGCCCGAGGGCAAGGTCATCGGCAACCGCACCAAGATCAAGGTGGTGAAGAACAAGGTCGCCCCGCCGTTCACCGAGGTGGAGTTCGACATCATGTACGACGAGGGCATCTCCCAGCTCGGCTCGCTCCTCGACCTCGGGCTCGAGCACAAGGTGCTCGAGAAGAAGGGCGCGTGGATCGCCTACGAGGGCGCGCTCGTCGGCCAGGGCCGCGACGCCGCCAAGGCCGCGCTCAAGGAAAAGCCCGAGCTCGCCGAGAAGATCACCCAGGCCGTGCTCGCCAAGGTGAACGTGGTCGGCGGCGCCGTCATCACCGGCGCGGCGGAGTAATCGCCGCGGCGCGCTCCCGCGGCGTCCGCATCATGGGCCTCCTGCGCGCCAGCGAGATCAAGCTTCGCGACCCGTTCGTGCTGCCGGTGGCGGCCGAGCGGGTTTATTATTTGTACGGCACGACGGACAAGAATCCGTGGGGCGGACACCCGGGCGAGGGTTTCGACACGTATCGCAGCCGCGACCTGATCCACTGGGAGGGGCCCTTCCCGGCGTTCCGCCCGGAGCCCGGCTTTTGGGGCACGGAATGTTTCTGGGCGCCCGAGGTGCATGCCTGGCGTGGACGCTACTACATGTTCGCGACCTTCCGGTCGGGGCAAATGCCGCTCGGCACCCAGATCCTCGTCGCCGACCATCCAGTGGGACCATTCCGCCCGCACGGCCCGGTCCCGGTCACGCCTGCCGGCTGCGCCTGCCTCGACGGCACGCTGTTTGTGGCCCGTGACGGCGCGCCCTGGATGATTTTCAGCCGCGACTGGCCGGCTATCGCGGTCGGACGCTACTCCGCCCTGCCCTTGCGCGAGGACCTCGGCGCGGCCGCGGGCCCGGCCGTGGATCTTTTCCCCGTCAATGCCGCGCCGTGGGTGCGCCCGCCGCCGTGGCAGAAGGCGCGCGACGCCAAAGGCCTGCCGCCCTGCTACGTCGCCGACGGCGCGTTTCCGTTTCGGTCCCCCGCCGGCGAACTCTGCCTGCTGTTCTCGAGCTGGAACGAGACCAACTACGCGACCGGGATTGCCCGCTCGACCTCGGGCGAACTCGCCGGCCCGTGGACCTGCGACGCCACGGCGTTCTTCCCCGATAACGGCGGCCACGCCATGATTTTTGCCGGCTTCGACGGCCAGATTTACCTCGCGCTGCACCAGCCCAACGATCCGCCGCCGGAGCATCCGCGTTTCATTGCGTTCAATCTCGGCCGGCCAATGCTGACGCCATCGTGACCGCGGGATCGTTTTTCCGGTCTCCGATTTCAACCCGTCGCCTTCAAATCATGAAAAACCCTCCTGCGCTGAGTTGGCTGCAACGACCGCAGCTGGCGGCCCTGGCCGCCGTTATTTGCCTAGGCGGCTGTGCAACTGCCCCCCGCGGGGTGCAGTCACCCGAGGCCGACCGGCAGGAGATCGCCGCCAAGATCGCCGGAATTCGCGATGCGATCCTGGCCAAGTCGGCCGCCGGCATCGTGCAATCCGGCACCCCGGACTGGCATTTCACGGGCCCGGACGGGGTCAGCTTTGATCGCGCTGGTTTCATTGCGCGCACGAAGGCCCTCTTTGCGCGGGTGGTCGCGATCGAGTCGCTGGATACCCACGTTGACCGCATCGTCCTGACCGGGGCGGACGCGGCCGAGGTCGAGATCACGCAGACGATGGTGCGCGTGGAGCGGGCCGCGGGCACCGGCGTGGTGGCGCGACTCCGGCTCCGTTATCGCGAGCATCACGATTGGGTGCGAACACCCGATGGCTGGCGGGTGCGGCGCGTGCAATTCATCGGCACGCCCGAGCGCACGTTGTTGCCGGCCTCCTGACGACCGGGTTTTTGCGCGTTGCCGCTGCCGGCTTGGTCCAGCAAGAGTCCGGCTGTCCATGTCCACCGGCCCTTCACCCACTGATGCTTCCCCGCGCGCGACCGCACGCGAGCCGGTGTTTCACGTGCGGGGCCTGGCGCGCGTTTACGGCGAGGGCACCGCGGCGGTCACCGCGCTCGCCGGCGTCGACTTCGACCTCTTCCGCCACGAACTCATCGTCCTGCTCGGCGCGTCCGGCAGCGGCAAGTCCACCCTGCTCAACCAGCTCGGCGGGCTCGACTCGCCGACGCACGGCACCCTGCTCTACCGCGGCGCCGATCTCGCGCAGTTTGACGAGGCCGCGCTCACCCGCTTCCGGCGCGACGCGGTGGGCTTCGTGTTCCAGGCCTACAACCTCATCCCCAGCCTGACCGCGCGCGAGAACGTCGCGCTCATCACGGAAATCTGTCGCGCCCCGATGGTGCCCGAGGAGGCCCTGCGGCTCGTGGGCCTCGGCGAGCGGATGGATCATTTCCCCGCGCAGCTTTCCGGCGGCGAACAGCAGCGCGTGGCCATTGCCCGGGCCATCGCCAAGCGCCCCGCGGTGCTGCTGTGCGACGAGCCGACCGGCGCCCTCGACGTGCACACCGGCATCACCGTCCTCGAGGCCATCGAGCGCATCAACCGCGAGCTCGGCACGCTCGCCGTCATCATCACCCACAACGCGATCCTCGCCGACATGGCCGACCGGGTGTTCACCCTCTCGGACGGGCGCATCGTGAACGTGCGCACCAACGCCCGGCGCGGCTCCGTGCGGGACCTGGCGTGGTGAGTTTCCGCCCCGCATGAGCCTCCTCGACCGCAAGCTCCTCCGCGACCTCTACGCGCTCAAGTCCCAGGCCCTCGCCGTGGCGCTCGTGATGGCCTGCGGGCTGGCGATGATGATCATGACGCGCTCGCTGATCCTGTCGCTCGGGACGACGCGCGACGTCTACTACGAGCACAACCATTTCGCCCAGGTGTTTGCCCGGCTGAAGCGCGCGCCCAACTCCGTGCGCACCCAGCTGGCCGCCATCCCCGGCGTCGCCACCGTGCAGACCAGCATTGCGATGCAGGTCACGCTCGACGTGCCCGGCCTCGACGTGCCGGCCGTCGGCCTGCTCAACTCGCTGCCCGAGCACGGCGAGTCCGTGCTCAACCGGGTTTATCTCCGGGCCGGCCGGCTTCCCCTCAGCCAGACCACCCGCCACGAACTCGCCGCCGGCGAGGCCTTCGCCGAGGCGCACGGGCTGCGGCCCGGCGACACCCTCGCCGCCGTGCTCAACGGCACCAAGCAGACCTTCCGCCTCTCCGGCATCGCGCTGTCGCCGGAATTCGTGTTCGAGGCGCCGCCCAATTCCGCCCTGCCCGACAACAAGACCTACGGCGTCTTCTGGATGCCCTACAAGGAACTCGCCACCGCGTTCCAGCTCTACGGCGCGTTCAACAACGTGGCGATCGCCCTCGCGCCCGGCGCCGCGGAGGGCGCCGTCATCGCCGCCGTGGACCGCCTGCTCGCGCCCTACGGCGGGCGCGGCGCGTACGGCCGCTCCAACCACCCGTCCCACCGCCGCGTCGACGACGAGATCCGCGTGCTGCAGGGGCTCTCGATCGCGTTCCCGCTCGTGTTTCTCAGCGTCGCCGCGTTCATGACGAACTCGGTGATGAGCCGCCAGGTCGCGCTGCAGCGCGAGCAGATCGCCATGCTCAAGGCGTGCGGCTTCAGCAATGCGCAGGTCGGCGCGCACTACTTCAAGTTCTCGCTCGCCATCGTCGTCGCGGGCGTCGGCCTCGGCGGCGTCGGCGGCGTCTTTCTCGGCGGGCGCCTCGTGGGCATGTACCATATTTTTTTCCGCTTCCCGTCGCTCGATTTCCTCCTCGATACCCGCGTGCTCGTCGTCGCCGCCGCCGTGAGCGCGCTGGCGGCGTTCACCGGCGTGGCGGGCGCGGTGCGCCGCGCCGTGCGCCTGGCCCCCGCCGAGGCGATGCGCCCCGAGGCGCCCGCGCGCTACCGCCCCGCGCTCCTCGAGCGGCTCGGCGCCGCGCGCTGGTTCAGCGCCTCGTTCCGGATGTCGCTCCGCAACATCGAGCGCCGGCCCGTGCGCAGCGCGCTCACCTGCCTCGCACTCGCGCTGGCCACGGCGATCCTCGTCGTGCCGAACTCGTTCCGCGACGGGGTCGCCTACGTCATCGATTTCCAGTGGGACATCGTGCAGCGGCAGACCGTCACCCTCTCGCTCGTCGAGCCGGGCCCCGCCCGCGGCCTCGCGGACTTCCGCCACCTGCCCGGCGTGATGCACGCGGAGCCTTTTCGCTACGTGCCGGTCGAGTTGCGCGCCGGGCCGGTCATGCGGCGCGTGCTCCTGCAGGGCCTGCCGGCGGAGGGCACGCTGAGCCGGGTGATCGACGCGCACCCGCGGCAGCTCCCGCTGCCGCCCCGCGGGATCATGATCTCCGCCAAGCTCGCCGACATCCTCCAGGTACACCCCGGCGACATGGTCGTCGCCAAGGTCCTCGAGGGCGAGGAACGTGAACTCACCGTGCCCGTGGCCGGGCTCGCGGAGGATTTCTCCGGGCTCGCCGCCTACATGGAGATTTCCGCGCTCAACCGCCTGCTGCTCGAGGGCGACCGCATCAGCGGCGCACACCTCGTCGTTGCGGCCGGCCGCTGGCCGGAATTCCTGCGGGCGGTCAAGGACACGCCGCGCCTCGCGGGCTGCATCATCAAGAATTCCATCCGCGAGGGTTTCCGCAAGACGACCGCCGCCAGCATCGGGCTCCTGCAGAAAATCTACATGTTCTTCGCCACGGTCGTGGCCTTCGGCATCATCTACAACAGCGCGCGCATCTCGCTGTCCGAGCGTTCGCGCGAGCTGGCCACGCTGCGCGTGCTCGGGTTCAGCCGGGGCGAGGTGGGCGCGGTGCTCGTGGGCGAACTCGTGCTGCTCACGCTCGCCGCGCTGCCGCTCGGGCTGGTGCTCGGCTCCGCCTTCGCGCGCGGCATCATCACCACGGTGAACACCGAGACGGTCCGGCTGCCCCTCGTCCTCACGACCGCCAACTACGCCTTCGCGGTCCTGGTGGTCGCCGTCGCTTCGGCATTGTCGGCGCTGTTCGCCGCGCGCAAGCTCGCCGCCATCGACCTCGTGAGCGCGCTCAAGGCGCTCGATTGAGCTAATTTTTCCCATGCCCGAAGTTTCCCCGTCCCCCGCCACCGCGACCAAACCCGGCGCTCCCCTGTGGCGCCGCCGCCTGCCGCTGCTCGGCGCCGGGGTGCTCGTGGCGCTCATCATCGCCGGGCTCTGGCCGCTGGCCGTGCCGGTCGAGACGGGCGCGGTCACGCGCGGCCCGCTGGTCGTGACGGTCGACGAGGAGGGCATGACCCGGGTGAAAAACCGCTACGTCGTCTCCGCGCCGGTCGCCGGCCAGCTCCGCCGGATCGACTGGAAGGCCGGCGCTCCGGTCGTGGCCGGCCAGACCGTGCTGGCCACCCTGGAGACGAGCGGCGCGGATTTTCTCGACGCCCGCAGCCAGGCGCAGGCCGAGGCGCGGGTGCGCGCGGCCGAGGCCACGCGCGAGGCCGCGCTGGCGCAGCGCGAGCGCGCGGGTGCCGCAGCCAAAATGTATGCGGCGGATTTTGACCGGCTGAAGCAGCTCTTCGCCCAAAAGGTCCTGTCCGCCCAGGAATTCGACTCGGCGCAGATGCGCACGACCACCGCGCTGCAGGAAGAGCGCGCCGCGGAGTTCGGCCTCAAGGTCGCGGAGTTCGAGCTGCAGCAAGCGCGCGCCCTGCTGTCGCGCGAGCAGCCCGGCGGCAGCGCCGAGCCGCTCGTGATCACCTCGCCCGTGAACGGGCGCATCCTGCGGGTGTTCCAGGAGAGCTCGCGCGTGGTGCCCGGCGGCTTTGCCCTGCTGGAGGTGGGCGACCCCGCCGATCTGGAGGTGCGCATCGAGGTGCTCTCGCGGGACGGCGTCGCGATCCGCCCCGGCGCGCGCGTTTTCCTCGAGCAGTGGGGCGGCCCGGAGCCGCTCGCCGCGCGGGTGCGGCTGGTGGAGCCGTCAGCCTTCACGAAGGTTTCGGCGCTCGGCGTCGAGGAACAGCGGGTCTACGTCGTCGCGGATTTCACCGACCCGCTCGAGCAGCGCCCCACCCTCGGCGACAACTACCGCGTGGAGGCCCGCGTGGTCACGTGGGAGGATGCCGCAGCCTTGCGCGCCCCGGCCGGCGCGCTGTTCCAGCGGGGCGGAGTCTGGCAGGCCTTCGTGCTCGATGGCCGCCGCGCCCGGCTGCGCACGGTGCAGGTCGGCCACAGCAACGGCGTCGACGCGGAAATCCTCGGCGGGTTGCACGAGGGCGACCGGGTGGTGCTCTATCCCGGCGACAAAGTCACCGACGGCACGCGGATCGAGCCCATCCAGGTCACCGGGCGCTAGGGAAACAGCCACTCCGACGACCAGCCCGCCGGCCCGCGCGAATAGCGCTCGCGTTCGTGGTGCCGGAACGCCCGCTGCTGCCAGAACTCGATCACGTCCGGCACGACCCGCCGCCCGGACCAGAACGGCGGCCGCGGCACGGCCCCCACGCCAAACTTGAGGGCCGCCTTCGCGACCTCCTGTTCCAACACCCAGCGGCCGGCCATGGGCTTGGATTGTTCCGAGGCCCACGCGCCCAGCTGGCTGAGCCGCGCCCGGGTGGCAAAATACGCATCGGCCTCGGCGTCGGAAACCGTTTCAACCCGCCCCTCGATCCGCACCTGGCGTTCCAGTTTCGCCCAGTGGAAGCAGAGCGCGGCGCGGGGATTCGCGCTGAGGTCGGCAATTTTCGGGCTGGTGAGGTTCGTGTAGAAGACGAACCCGCGGGCATCCACCGCCTTGAGCAGCACCATGCGCACCGCCGGCCGGCCCGTGGCGTCCGCCGTGGCGAGCGACATTGCGGTGGGATCCGCCGCCTCCCGGGCGTGCGCCTCGGCATACCACTCCTGAAACCGGACAATGGGATCAACCGCACTCATGTCGCCCGGCAGCATAGCCCCCGGCGCCCGCCGGCGCTCCGCCGGGATTGCGGAACGCTGTGCATGGTTTGTCCGCGTCCGCCGCGGGGGTTTTGACTTGGCGCGGGCCCGAACCCGCCGTTGCGTCACGGTGATGCCGCGTCCCGCCGATACGATTGCCGCGCTTGCCACGCCCGCGGGCACCGCCGCGCTCG
Organism: uncultured Opitutia bacterium; assembly: GCA_903872505.1. Lineage (GTDB taxonomy): Bacteria > Verrucomicrobiota > Verrucomicrobiia > Opitutales > Opitutaceae > Opi-474. The sequence continues at coordinate 7,643 of CAIQKV010000092.1, read as the reverse complement.
CGCTGCTCCGTATTAGCGGTCCCGATACGAGCCGGCTGGCCGCGGAGATTTTCGGCGCGACTCCCCCGCCCCGCACGGCGCGCCGCGGCGACTACCGCGCGCGGGGCGGCGCCCTCGTGGATGACGTGCTGTGCATTTTTTTCCCGGAGTCCGGCTCCTACACCGGGGAGGACGCCCTCGAGATCTCGTGCCATGGCAATCCGTTCATCGCCCAGGCGATCCTCGAGGATTTGTTCGCCCGCGGCTGCCGGCCCGCCGGCCCGGGTGAATTCACGCAGCGCGCCTTTCTCAACGGCCGGATGGACCTGAGCCAGGCCGAGGCCGTGATGGACCTGATCCACGCGCGCAGCGAACGCGCCCTCGCCGCGGCCAACCACCTGCTGCGCGGCGGCCTGGGCCGGCGGCTGAATGATTTGACCGAGCGCCTGCTCGTCGCGCTGGCCCGGATCGAGGCCTACATTGATTTTCCCGACGAGGACCTGCCGCCGGAGGACCGCGCCATCGTCCGCCAGGCGCTGGAAACTATCGCGCGGGAAACCGATCGGTTGCTGGCCACGAGCCATTATGGCGAACTGCTGCGCGACGGCATCAAGACCGTGATCATCGGCGCGCCGAATGCCGGCAAGAGCAGCCTGCTCAACTGCTTGGTCGGTCACGAGCGGGCCATCGTGAGCCCCGAGCCCGGCACCACCCGCGACTTCATCGAGGAGCGGATGATCGTTGGCCCACACTGTCTGCGGCTGATCGATACGGCGGGATTGAACCCCGCCCCCGGCGCGATCGAGCAGCTAGGCATGGCGAAGTCGCTCGAACGCGCGGCTGAGGCCGATCTGATCTTGCTGGTGTTGGAGGCAAATCGTCCCCTACCCGCTCTACCAGAAACACTTAAGAGTATTATAACCCCAACCCGCACGCTGGCTGTGGTCAATAAAATCGATCTGCTGCAGGGCCGCCCCATTGGATTTGCTATGCCGGATGATCTGCCAGCCGTGAATGTCTCGGCGCTGACCGGCACCGGTATTGATGATCTCGTGTTGGCGATAACGCGGTTCGCCGACTCGTTTCAACCCGTCGGCAAGGAGGATGCGATTGCCATCAATGCCCGGCATGCCGACGCCTTGGAGCGAGCCAGGGCATGCCTTCGCGATGCCTTGGAGAAGCTGGCGAGTGACGGTCCTGCTGAGTTGCTGGCCAGTGATCTACGTGGAACACTCGGGGCTTTTGGCGAGATCGTGGGAAAGGTCGACAACGAGCGGATGCTCGATCATCTCTTCTCCTCTTTTTGCATCGGGAAATGACCCGTCGTTGGAGCGGTCGCCCATCACACACCTACAAATCAGTGTCTTATATTAATGGTATACAATAAGATACCGTTTGATGTCATCGTGTGCGGCGCTGGACACGCTGGTGTGGAAGCGGCCTTGGCGGCTTCACGCATGGGCGCCTCTACCCTGCTCCTCACCGGCAATATCGACACCATTGCCCAGATGAGTTGCAACCCGGCGATCGGCGGCCAGGCGAAGGGTCAAATGGTTCGGGAGATCGATGCCCTGGGTGGCGAAATGGCGATCAATGCCGATGTGACGGGAATCCAATTCCGGTTGCTGAATGAATCCAAGGGACAGGCGGTTCAGGCGCCACGCGCACAGTGCGACAAGAAAGCTTATCAATTTCGGCTGAAGCATACGCTCGAACTCCAGAAGAATCTTCAGGTATTCCAGGCCACTGTGACCGGGTTGATATTCCAATCCGGGAAAGTTGTCGGATGCCAAACTAACCTCGAGATCGATTTTACCGGACTGACCGTGGTCATCACCACCGGGACATTCTTGCGCGGCTTGATGCATATCGGCCAAAACAAGACCGAAGGTGGTCGGATGGGTGACTTCAGTGCAAAGAGTCTTTCCGGCAGCCTGATGGAGGCTGGAATTCAGCTCGAACGGCTAAAGACGGGGACACCGCCTCGCTTACTTGGGCGCAGCCTCGATTTCAGCAAGATGGTTGAGCAGAAGGGTGACGCCAATCCAACGTTCTTCGCTTTTCATGACACCCGTGATCCGGAGGACATGTTCCATGTGGAACATTCCTGTGAACGTCGTATCGGCTGGGCGCCTGGCTCGAAGCAGGTGTCCTGCTGGATGACCCACACAACCGAGCAAACCGCCCAGTTAGTCAGGGCGAACCTGCACAAGTCAGCAATGTACAGCGGAGAGATCAAAGGGGTGGGGCCCCGTTATTGTCCAAGCATCGAGGACAAATTTGTCCGTTTCGCCGACAAGCCGCGGCATCTGCTTTTCCTGGAACCAGAGGGGAGGGCAACGAACGAATATTACGTTAACGGGTTGTCAACAAGTCTGCCTTTTGACGTACAGCTGGACTTGGTTCATAGCGTCCCAGGCCTGGAGGATGCGCAGATACTCCGGCCGGCTTATGCGGTCGAGTACGACTTCGCTCACCCAACTCAACTCTTTCCCTCGCTTGAGTCTAAGAAAGTGGAGAATTTGTTTTTCGCTGGCCAAATCAACGGTACTTCAGGCTACGAGGAGGCTGCTGCCCAAGGGTTGGTCGCTGGTGTAAACGCTGTGAATAAGGTGCGAGCAACTCCACCTATGCTCATTCAGCGGAATGAAGGCTACATTGGGGTGCTGATCGACGATCTCGTAACCAAGGGCACCAGTGAACCTTATCGCATGTTTACCAGTCGCGCTGAGCATCGTCTGCTTTTTAATCATGGCAGCGCCGAGTTCCGCTTTCTGGACCACTCAACGAAATATAGCCTGCTGTCGGCTAACAGGTTATTAAATATTAAGTCAAAACAATCGGCGGTTCTGCGGTGGGTCGATTTTCTCGAAAGAGAGCGCACTCAAGGCGGTACTTGGGCTGAGCTCATCCGCCGTGATCGGGTGGGGGCCGCAATTCCGGCCGGGCTATCGAACGAGACCAAGGCAATCCAGGAGGAGGTTATTTATCGGGTAAGTTACCAAGGCTATCTGGTCCGCGAGCAGAAGCAGGTCGAAAAACTGTCGCAAATCGAAAAAATCCGCATTCCACATGACTTTAATTATCTATCCATTAGCGGCTTACGTAAAGAAAGTGCCTTGAAACTGGCGGATTTTAAGCCGATGACCCTCGGCCAGGCGAGCCGCATCAGCGGTGTCAACCCTTCGGATATCAGCATCTTAATGGTTATGATCGGGTCGGGCAGGGGAGGGGATATTGTCTAACCTGTTGAATGCTATGTACAACCCTGCCAGAACAGCCGAACATATCAATCGCATAGATAAGCGACGTAGTGACTTACAGAGCCAGGTGGCTGGCCTGTTCTTACCTTCGACTCAGCTCGTTTGCGAGTTCGGCTGCGGGCATGGGCATTTTCTTGCCGCCTACGCCTCCGCCCATCCGGAGAGCCAGTGTGTCGGTCTTGATATCAGTCGCGAGCGGATCGAGCGGGCTGACCGCAAGCGCGATCGCGCCAAGCTGGCGAACCTGCGTTTTGTGCATGCTGATGCCGGTGATTTCCTCGGGGCACTCCCCGCCGGGACAACGTTTTCCGAGATCTACATTCTTTTTCCCGACCCGTGGCCGAAGCGCCGGCATCACAAGAACCGCCTGATGCAGCCGGATTTTCTGGAAAACATCACCCGGCGGGCAGGCGAGGGAGCGCGGCTGTATTTTCGCACCGACTATGAGCCGTATTTCCGCGAGGTCGAATTGCTCCTCGGCGCCCATCCCAGCTGGCAGTTGCTGGCTGGCCCGTGGCCGTTTGAGCAGGTGACGGTGTTTCAGAGCCGGGCGCCGCATCACTTCTCCCTGGCCGCGAGTCGCCGCGTCTAGGGTCATAAGTTTGCCGCCGCGCCCGGGCGGGGAGGGTAATTCGCGCTGCTGATTTGGGTTATTCCATTTCGGGGGTTGACGGAGGCGAAACCGTTTGCCTACGTCATCTCTTTTCCAAGCTTCCAGCCCTCCAGCGCATCCATGTCTCGGGTCAAAAAACTCGCCTTACTTTCCCTGGCTTTTGCCACCTGCCTGCCGGCTTTTGCCGGTGAATCAGCGGGCGTGGCGTCGGCCGCCGAGGCGTTGTTTAATATCGGCCGGTTGCCGGTCACCAACAGCATGGTGACGAGCTGGGTAGTGGCCCTCGCGCTCATTATTGCCATCCGGCTCGCGATCCGGCGGCCCAAGCTCATTCCGTCGCGCGCGCAGGCGATCGTGGAGAGCCTAGTCCAGGGCATTTTCGACCTCATCTCGCCGATTGTCGGCAGCAAGGTGGCCAAGCCCGCCTTCCCGCTGCTCATCGCCCTCTTTACCTTCATTCTCATCCAGAACTGGAGCGGGCTCTTCCCGGGCGTCGGCACCATCTACCTGCGCGACCATGAAACCGGCGGATGGATGGAGCTCATCCGCCCCGGCAACGCCGACATGAACGGCACTATCGCCCTCGCCGCCGTCGCCTTTCTTGGCTGGCTCTATTTCGTCCTGCGCTACGCTGGCCCGGCCTTCATCCTCAAGGACATCTTCGGCAACAAGGCGGACAAGAAGGAAACCCCCGCGATCATCTACTATCCCCTGTTCCTGATCTTTTTCGGCGCCGGCCTGATCGAGATTATCTCGATCGCGTTCCGCCCGGTTTCGCTCTCGTTTCGTCTCTTCGGCAACATCTATGGCGGGGAAAACCTGATGCATGCGATGAGCGGCATCCAGAAATGGGGCCTGCCGGCTCCGTTCTACTTCCTCGAGCTGCTGATCGGCTTCGTCCAGGCGTTCGTCTTCACCCTGCTCGTCAGCGTTTATATCGGCCTGATCTGCAACCATGGCGACGACCACGATGCCGCCCACGCCGGGCACAAGGAAGCCGCCCACTGACCACTTTCCCGCCGGGACCGTGCGCAACGCGCGGACGGCGGAAATCCAACCAGCCAAAACCACACATCATGATCAACACACTCGCTGAAATCTCGGGTAGCATTCAGGGCGGCCTCGGCTGCCTCGGCGCCGCCATCGGCGTCGGTCTCGTCGGCTTCAAGGCCGCGGAGGCCGTCGGCCGCAATCCCGGTGCCTCCACGAAGATCCTCGTGCAGGGCATCATCGGCATGGCCCTCGCCGAAGCCGTCGCGTTCTACGCGCTCTTCCTCGGCAAGTAATCCGTCCGCCTTCCGGGCCGGCGCGTGTCGCCGGCCCGGCCACTTTCACCGCCCACTGTCATGCTCTCCACCTTGCTCCTCTTCGCCCAAGCCACCGGCCACGTGACCGAGGCCGCGGCGGCCCATGGCGAGGCCGCCACCGGCATCACCAAGATCACCCAGGATTTCGGCATCAGCTGGCCCTTCATCCTGGCCCAGGTCCTGAATTTCTCGGTCGTGGCCTTCATCCTCTGGAAGTTCGCCTTCAAGCCGGTCCTCGCGACCCTCGACGAACGCCAGCACAAGATCGCCTCGGGCCTCCAGTACGCCGACGAAATGAAGGCCAAGCTCGAGACCGCCCAGCAGGAGAGCGCCGCCAGCGCCAAGCGCGCGCAGCTGGAGTCCACCCGCATCATCGAGGAGGCCCGCAAGGCCGCGAAGGAGTTCCTCGACAAGCAGACCCAGGAGAGCGCCGTCAAGGCCAACGACATCATCGCAAAGGCCCAGCAGGCGATCGACCTGGAGAAGAAGAAGATGCTCGCCGAGGCCCGCACCGAGATCGCCCGCCTCGTCGTCGTCACCACGCAGCGCGTGCTGGCCAAGGAGCTCTCCGACGCCGACCGCAGCCGCTACAACGACGCCGCCACGCGCGAGCTCACCGGCGCCTGAGTTCATTTTCGAATTTCGCTTTTCGATTTTCGAATCCCCTTCAATCCCACCGCACCCGAGCCACCAACCAATTCGAAAATCGAGATTCGAAATTCGAAAATTCACCCATGGCCGCCCCCGCCCGCAAAGCCCAGTTGTTCGCCCGCTCGCTCTTCAAGCTGAGCCTGGTGGACGGCGTCGTGTCCGCCGAGCGCGTGTCCGGTGTGCTTGAATACATCGAGAAGCACCAGCCGGCGCACCCGGTGATGGTGCTCAAGGCCTACGCCCGCTTCATCGCCGCCGAGCTCGCCAAGGGCGAGGCCGTCGTCGAGCACGCCGGCGCGATCACCCCGGCGGCGCTCGCCGCCCTCGCGGCCGCGATGACGAAAACCTACGGCCGCCCGGTCACCGCCACGGCCAAGCCCAACGCCGCGCTCCTCGCCGGCCTCCGCGTCCATGTGGGCGACGATGTCTACGAGTCCTCGGTCGCCGGCCAGCTCGCCACCCTCGCCGCCGCCGTCTGATTTTCCCTCTCCCGCCTCCAACCCCCGCATTTCCCGATGAGCACCGTCCTCGACCAAATCGAACAGCAGATCGCCAAGCTTTCCAGCAAGGCGGTCAAGAAGAACACCGGCAACATCCGCACCGTCGCCGACGGCGTCGCCAAGATCGACGGCCTCTCCGCCGTGATGTACAATGAGATGGTGCAGTTCCCCGGCGGGGCCATCGGCATCGCGCTCAACCTGGAGGAGGACGAGGTCGGTTGCGTCGTCCTCGGCGACGTCTCCCTGCTCAAGGAAGGCGACGAGGTCACCACCACCGGCAAGCTGCTCTCCGTGCCCGTGGGCAAGGCGCTGCTCGGCCGCGCCGTCGACGCCCTCGGCAACCCGGTGGACGGCAAGGGCCCGATCGCCGCGACGGAATTCTACCCGGTCGAGAAAATCGCGCCCGGCATCATCGTCCGCAAGTCCGTCTCGCAGCCGCTCTTCACCGGCATCATGGCGATCGACTCGATGATCCCGATCGGCCGCGGCCAGCGCGAGCTGATCATCGGCGACCGCGGCACCGGCAAGACCACCATCTGCATCGATACGATCATCAACCAGGCGAAGATCAACAAGGTCGGCCTCACCAGCGGCGACCCGAAGTTCCGCCCGGTTTATTCCATCTACGTCGCGGTCGGGCAGAAGAACTCCAACATCGTCCGCACCATGACCGCCCTCGAGGCGGCCGGCGCGCTCGAGTACACGATCATCGTGGGCGCGCCCGCCGCCGACAATCCCGCCAACCAGTACCTCGCGCCGTTCTCCGGCGCGGCGATGGGGGAGTGGTTCATGGAAAACGGTATGGATGCGCTGATCGTGTATGACGATCTCTCCAAGCACGCCGTCGCCTACCGCCAGATTTCGCTGATCCTGAAGCGCCCCTCCGGCCGCGAGGCCTACCCGGGCGACGTGTTCTATCTCCACTCCCGCCTCCTCGAGCGCGCCGCGCGCCTCGACGGCAAGGGTTCGCTCACCGCGCTCCCGATCATCGAGACGCAGGCCGGCGACGTCTCGGCCTACATCCCGACCAACGTGATTTCGATCACCGACGGGCAGATATTCCTCGAGACGGGCCTTTTCTACAAAGGCGTGCGTCCGGCAGTAAACGTTGGTCTATCAGTATCGCGCGTAGGTTCTGCCGCTCAGATCAAGGCAATGAAGCAGGTGGCGGGTTCGATTAAACTTGAGCTTGCCCAGTACCGTGAAATGGAAGCATTCGCCCAGTTCGGCTCCGACCTCGACCCGGCGACACAAAAACTGCTCGCCCGTGGTCAGCGCTTAACGGAATTGCTCAAACAACCGCAATATTCGCCGCTCTTAACGTCCGAGC
>CAIQKV010000091.1 GCA_903872505.1 uncultured Opitutia bacterium | reverse complement strand
GGTAGGGCGCGTTATCCCTAACGCGCCGACGAGATGCGAGCAGACGTTTTGGGTAAGCGGAAACTTATCGGCGCGTTAGGGATAACGCGCCCTACCTCCAGGCAGTTCACAGGACGGCGAGGCCGATGAGTCCAAGGACGATCAGGGCGGCCAGGACGGTCAGGATCTTCTTTTCCAGGGTGGTCAGCGGGAGCGGCATGGGGATCAAAGCCCGAGCGGCTGGAGGCGGGTGAAGAGCGTCCCGAGCAGGGGTTCGCGGGCCAGGTCGTCCCAGCCGCGGTTGCTCGAGATGCGGACGAAAAGCTGGTCGCCCTCGCGGCGGAACCCGTAGCGCCACGCTAGGCGCAGCAGTTCGGCCGGGGAATTGGGGTTTTGCTGGGTGATGGGGCGGCCGTCGTAGAGGTGCCAGAACCAGACGTTCTGCGGATAGTCGCCGCTGCGGAACGCGCGGGCCTCCGCCTCGGGGAGGGTCCGGCCGCCCGCGGCGAGACGCACGCGCGTTGTGGGCACCGGGACGGATTCCCAGCCCGATCCCGGCCAGCAGGCGTCGGGTGTGTGCGAGGCGACGAGGCTGACGGAGGCCTGCCCGGGTCGCCAATAGGCGAGATAGATGATGATTCGTTCCGGCCCGTGGTCGGTCATCCGGGAGTAAATCCGCTGCGCGAGGTGGTCGGTCTGCAGGGTGTCGCGGAACTGATAGAGGTCCGTGGTTGTCTCGACCTGCCAGCCGTCGGCCTGGGCCGGCAGGATCGCGGCAAGGTCAGGGACGGGGGCGTCGCGGCGGAGCGCCGGCCGGGTGTGGGCGAAGAAAAAGACGCCGAGGGCCACCGAAACCGTGAGGACGCCGGCCAGGAGGTAAGAGGGCCCGGGGCGGGCGGCGGGGACGGCCGCGGCGGTCGGTCCCGGGTCGGGGGAGGAGTTGCGCTCGAGCAGCAGCGCGAGGCCGGCGAGCAGCGCGGCCGTCACGCCGAGCACGGCGAAGCCCGTGAGGTCGTGCCACCGGCCCGCGATGGCGACGCCGGAGTTGGCGAGCAGGGTGAGCGTGAGCGAGCGGAGGAAGTTCATCCCCAGTGCGAGCGGGGCGGAGAGCCCGATGAGGAGCGCGCGCGACCATGGGCGGCGCACGAGGCTGGCGGAGAAAAACAACCCGGCGAAGATACACGAGACGAGGCTGCGCACGCCGCTGCAGGCCTCCTCGACGCCGACCGAGGTCGAGGCGAGGTCGAGGATGTTGCCGTGGCGGACGGCCGCGATGCCAAGCAGGTGGAGGGCGCGCAGGACGTTCTCCGTGACCACGAGCTGCAGCCCGAGGGTCAGGCGCGTGTAGGTGCCCGGTGGGATCGGCGCGCACAGCAGCCAGAGCCCGATGGCCACGACGGCACTCCAGTTGAACGGCACGAACCGGATGGCGTCCGAGGAAAACACCACGAGGGCGCCGGCGAGCAGCAGGACCAGGGCGCCGGTCAGGGTGAAGCCGACGAGGTCGTGCGACCAGCCGAGCGAGACCGCATAGAGTCCACTGGCGACGAGGGCGAGCAGGCCGGCGAGCAGCAACGCGCCGAGGGCGCCGGCGGCGGGCCGGCCGGCGGGCAGGAACCGAAACGGGCCGGCGCGGCTCTCGCGCAGCAGGAGCAGGAACACCACCGGCATGAACAGGCCGTGGGACAGGTCGGCGTTGTGGCGCCAGTGCGGCCAGAGCAGCAGGCAGAGCGCGACGGTGAGCCCGCCGAGCAGGAACACGCTGAGCCGGGCGGCGAACGGCAGACCCGAGATAGGAGTCAGAGGGCGGGGCGGGCTCATGGCGGGCGTTTGGTGAGGCTGGCCGGCGCACCCGGATAGCGCGCGATCAGGGCGTAGTTGACCTCCAGTGGCAGGGGCAGCCCGGGGAGAAAGGAGGTGATGCGCGTCGAGCTGCTCTGCCCGCGGAAAAATGCCTCCACCGCGGTGAGGAAGAGCGGCGTGGCGCCGGAATGCTGGGTGATCGAGGTGCTGAGCTCATGGAACTTGGCCCAGTCGGCGTTGACGCCGGCGGCACAGAGCAGCGAGAAAACCGCGCCGGCACTCTCGGTGGTGAACGGGATCTGCTCCGACCGGAAGCGGGCGTGGAGCTGGCCCAGGATGAGCGGATCCGGGTAGCGGATCAGCTGCGCGGCGAGGATCTTGATGACCGGCAGGCTGAGCTTGGGGCCGAGGAGCTGGTCCACGAGCTGTTGGAGCGGCCGACGCGCGCCCTGCCGGGCGTAGGCGGCAAGCTGGAGCGTGACGCGGGCCTCGTCGTCGACCCGACCGTTGGCGCGCGCGAGCAGGTCGAGCGCGGCGAAAACATCGCCCGCCTCCGTCAGCAGGTTGACCTGGTAGTACAATCCGTACGGCGGCACCTTGCTCCAGTCCGCGTGGCTGAGCATGGCGCGCGCCTCGGCATTGCGCCCGGCCAGGCGGAGCAGCTCGGTGTCGAGCAGCGGCCGCCAGACGGCCGCGGCGGGGGCCGGGGAATCGCGGAGCGCGCGCAAGGCGGCGTCATGGCCGTTCTGGGCGGTCGCAAAGACCAGCGCGCGCATCCAGACGGATGCGTGCGGTCCCGCGGCCAGCACCTCGTCGCGGGCGAGTGCCTGGACCGCGTCAAAATCGCCGCGGGCGAGCAGGGCGCGGAACCATTCCTCCGCGGTGGCCGCGTGCAGCGCGGGGTGCTGGTGGAGCAGTTGGTCGTAGAGGCGGTTCGAGACCACGGGCTGGCCGGGTTGGAGCGCGCGGGCGAGGGTCAGGCCGATCGTGTAGTTGCCCGGGTCGAACTCGTAGGCGTTGGAAAGATAGAGGATGGCCTCCGCGGTGCGGTTGGCGGCGAAAGCGTGCCGGGCCTTTTCCGTGAAGAACCAGCCGCGGGCCTGGCCCACACGGTGCCAGGACGGCGGCCAGCCGACGTGGATGATGCTGACGGGATACCCGACCGCTCGCAGGAAGACAAAGACCGCGATGACGCACGCGAGATAGAATGCCGCAGCCGTGCCCCCGTAATAGCCAAACGCCCGGCCCCAGAACGGGCGCACGTCGGCCGTGTTCGCGGAGCAGCGCCAGCCCTGGGGCGTCTCGACCAGCAGCGGGCAGACGCGCCGGAACCGGCGGGCGGAGGCCCAGTGCAGGCAGGCGTCGCACTGGGTCTCCAGCGCGCGCCCGGAATCGCTCGGGCTCTGGCAGGGACAGCGCGCGTGTCCGCGCCGCAGCCGGAACCAGGATTTACGCGTGTTCCAGTAGAGGAGTCCCCAGGCAAGACGGAGAAAATCGGCGAGCCAGCCGGCGGTCACGGGGGGGAGGCTAGGTGCGCCACCGTGTCCCGCAAACTGAATTCTGCACCGAAAGCTGGTGTGCGACGGATCTTTTGGCAGGTTTCCGCGTCTACAGCCCGACTTACCCCCATGAAATCATCCCCGAAATTCCTCCTGGTCGCGGCGCTGCTGACCGCCGCATTTGCCGGCACCGCCTCGGCCGCCCCCGCCGAGGTCGCCACCATCGGCCAGCCCGCGCCGGACTTTTTTCTCACCGACCTCCACGGCGAGATGCACAAGCTCTCCGACTACCGCGGCAAGACCGTCGTGCTGGAATGGCACAACCCCGACTGCCCGATCGTCCACAAGCACTACGACAGCGACAACCTGCCGAAGCTGCAGCGAACCGCCACGGCCGACGGTGTCATCTGGCTGCTGATCAACTCCGGCGCGCCCGGGAAGGAAGGCGCCGACTACACGCCGGCGGAGCTCAAGGCATGGTTGAAGAAATACCATGCGGCGCCCACGGCCTACCTGCGCGACCCCGCGGGGAAAGTGGGACGGCTCTACGCGGCGAAGACCACGCCACACATGTTCGTGATCACCGCGGACGGCACGCTCGTCTACGACGGCGCGATCGACAGCATTCGCTCGGCGAACGTGGACGACGTGCCCAAGGCCGAGAATTATGTGACCGCCGCGCTCGCCGCGGTGAAGGCCGGCCGGCCGGTCGAAAAAGCGGCCATGCAGCCGTACGGGTGCTCGGTGAAGTACTGAGACCGCAGAGGCGGATTTCATGGTAGCCACGAGCGTGAGCGAGTGGACCTAAGGCGTCACCCACTCGCTCACGCTCGTGGCTACATCTGACACTTGCTCCGAATTGCCAGCTCCGTTCACCTCTGAATGGCCGCCCTGAAAGTCATGAGTTCCAGCCCCACATTTTCCGTCTGCATTCCCGCCTACAACGAGGCGGCGCTGCTGCCGCGGCTGCTGGACAGCATCGACACGGCGCGGGCGCGCTACCGGGGACCCGCCGGGGTGATCGAGGTGATCATCGGCAACAACGGCTCGACCGACGCGACGGCGGCGCTCGCCCGGGCACGGGGCTGCCGCGTGGTGGACGTCGAAAAACGGGCGATCGCGGCCGCGCGCAACGGCGCCGGCAATGCCGCGCGCGGGGAGATCCTGTGCTTCATCGATGCGGACTCGATCGTGCACCCGGAGACGTTCAACGAAATCGAGGCAATCATACAGGCGGGGCGCTGCGCGGTGGGTGCCACTGGCGTGAAGATGGAGCGGATGTCGCTCGGGATCGCGCTGACGTGGTTGCTGATGATGCCGATGACGCGGGTGATTGGCATGGACACGGGGGTGGTGTTCTGCCGCCGCGAGGATTTCGCGGCCATTGGCGGCTACACGGAGACGATGCTGGCGGCCGAGGACGTGGATTTCATCTGGCGGTTGAAAAGGCTCGGCCGCAGGCGCGGGGCGCGGTTCAGGCGCGCACCGACGGCCCGGGCGGTCACCTCGACGCGCAAGTTCGACCGGCACGGCGACTGGCACTATTTTCGGATCATGCTCGGCGTGCCGTTCACGCTGCTCTTCGCGCGCGGCGCCATGCGGAAGATGGTCTGGCGGTACTGGTACGAGGACCGGTGATACGGCTGTGGGTCGGGTTTTATCCCCGACATTCAGAGAAGTATGTCGGGCGTAAAGCCCGACCTACGTCGGCGCCCAATCCCCAACCCTTCTCAAGGTCCCTACTGGCCGCTCTCTTGGTTTGGTTGCCTTCGAAGGCTAAGAATCACCCCTAGTACTCCCAACGGAATTGGTAGAACCACCGGATAGTAAATCGGTTCAGTCCACATCGGCGGGGAAGCGAAGAAACCAAAATATGCGGCGCCGAAGATAGCAATGACGCCGAAAACTACACCGGAAACCGACCGCTGATCCTGTTTCTTGCAGCGGGCGATGGTAATTGAGATAATGGCGCACACGAGCGGCAGAGCTAGCGCGCAACAAAGGAACGTGAAGGCAACAGGTCCGAAATCAGCGAGAATAAGCGGGAAACGCATGACTTAATTAGGGACCAAATTTGATCTAGCTGCTCACACTTTCACCAGAAACAGCTCCGGGTGCATGGTGCCCTCGGCGACTTTGTTGACGGTGCCGGTCATGAGGATCGAGAAGTCGGGTCCGATCTCGATGCCGATCTGGCCGCCGGGCATATGCACGGTGACCTTGCTGTCGATCAGGCCGAGCTTGTGGGCGACGGCGGCGGAGGCACTGGAGCTGCTGCCGGAGGCGAGCGTGTAGCCGGCGCCGCGCTCCCAGATCTCGATCTGGACGTTGTTCCGGTCGATGACTTTCAGGAACTGGACGTTGGTCTTGCGCGGGAAGTTGGCGTGCACCTCGAGGTCCGGGCCGTAGCGGCGGGCGAGGGCCTCCGAAATTTCGGGGAGGACGATGACGCAGTGCGGGTTGCCGATGGTGGCGGCGTTGAAGGTGAACTCGCGGTCCTGGATCTTGATCTTCTCGCCCAGGACCTCGCGCGGCGCGCCCACGACGGGAATCTTCGCGCTGTCGAAGCTGACCTTGCCCATCTCGATGGTGAGGAGCTTGCCGCCGTCCTTGATGACGGTCTTCACGTGTCCGCCGGGTGTTTCCACGGTGAACTCCGGCTTCTTGACGAGGCCCTGGTCCCAGAGGAAGCGGGAGAAGATGCGCAGGCCGTTGCCGGACTTTTCGGCCTCGGAGCCGTCGGGGTTGAAGATGCGCAGGCCGAACTCGCTCTGCTGGGACGGGAGCGGGCCCCAGAGGATGCCGTCGGAGCCGACGCCGAAGTTGCGGTGGCAGACAACGCGAATCTGTTCGACCGTGGGCGCGGGCTTCCAGGTGGGGAAGTCAGCGGGATTGAGGACGATGTAGTCGTTGCCGAGGGCGTGGTATTTGTAGAAGCGCATGGAGCGGAACCCGCCTGCATCCCGCCGGGGCGGGACTACGGCGAGGCAAGAGTTGGATTCAGGCAATACGGGGAATTTGAAAGAGGGAAGCCAGGAATCCAGGAACAAGCATGCTGCTGGGAATTTCTCCCGGCTTCCTGGCTTCCCCCTTAATTAACCATCCTGTTCCGACTCCCGGTATTTCCGGACCTCGGCGTTTTCGCGATCGAAGGAAGGCTCGGACCGCGCGGTCGCGCCGCTCAACCCGGTGGGGGACCGTCCGGCGCGTTTCGACTGGAGGAACGCCCGAAACCGCGTACCGTGGCCGGACATATGAAGAATTTCTTCACCTCGATGCTGGGTGCGCTCACCGCGCTGGTCATTTTCACCGGAGGCGCGATGCTCCTCTTCATCCTGTTCATCGGCGCGATCGCGGCGATGAGCGGGGAGAAACCGGCGGCGATCGAGAACGGCTCCTACCTGGTGTTCGACCTGAACACCAACATCACCGACGCCCCGCCGCGGGTGGACTTCAATGTGTTCTCGGACGGAGACCGCCGGGAAACGCTGCAGCTGCGCACCGTGACCCGCGCGCTGCACGCCGCGGCGACCGACAGCCGCATCGCGGGCGTGTTCATGACGGGGGCCCTGGACCCGACGGGCTACGGCTCGGGCTATGCCGCGCTCAAGGAAGTGCGGACGGCGCTGGCGGAGGTCCGGGCGGCGGGCAAGCCGGTCAAGGCCTACCTGACGTTTGCGGACAAGAAGGACTACTACCTCGCCTCGGTGGCCAACGACGTCGTGCTGGACCCGTACGGGATGATCCTCATGCCGGGCCTGGCGAGCCAGCCGATGTTCTATGCCGGGGCGTTTGAGAAATTCGGGATCGGCATCCAGGTCACCCGCGTCGGCAAATACAAATCCTACGTCGAGCCGTTCACCCGGAAGGACATGAGCCCGGAGAATCGCGAGCAGATCCAGAAGCTGCTCGATGACGTCTGGGGCAGCCTCGTGGCGGACATCGCCCTGAGCCGCGGCCTGACGCCGAAGGCCGTCCAGGCCACGGTGGACGCCGAGGGCCTCATCCGTGCCGACGCCGCGAAGGGCGGGAAGCTGGTCGACCGGATCGCCTACCGCGACGAAGTCATCGACGAGTTGAAGGCCCAGACCGGCCGCAAGGGCTCAAAGGAGACGTTCAAGCAGATCAGCCTCGCCAATTACGCGAAGATCGCGCCCGACCAGGCGGACAACAGCCGGAAGGGCGTCCTGCCGACGCGCGGCAAGAACATCGCCATCGTCTACGCCGAGGGCGGCATCGTGGATGGCGAGGGTGACAACGGGGAAATTGGCGGCACCAAATTTGCCCGCGAGCTCCGCCAGCTCCGCCAGAACGACAGCATCAAGGCGATCGTGCTGCGGGTGAACAGCCCCGGCGGCAGCGCCACGGCCTCGGAGGCGATCCAGCGCGAGATCCGGCTGGCCCGCAAGGTGAAGCCCGTGATCGTCTCGATGGGCAGCTATGCCGCGTCGGGCGGTTACTGGATCGCCGCGTACGGCGACCGCATCTTCGCCGAGCCGACGACCATCACCGGCTCGATCGGCGTGTTCGGCATCCAGTTCGACGTGGAGAAGCTGGCCAACCATTTCGGGTTCACCTTCGACAGCGTGAAGACGGGGAAATTCGCCGACTCGCTCACGATCGCGCGGCCCAAGACCGACGAGGAGATGGCGATCTTCCAGCACATGGTGGACTGGATCTACGGCGAGTTCGTCGGCAAGGTCGCCGACGCCCGGCACCTGAAGCTCGAATTCGTGAAGGAGATTGCCCAGGGCCGCGTGTGGTCGGGGACCGAGGCGAAAAAGCTCGGGCTGGTGGACGAGATCGGCGGGCTCGACGCCGCGCTGAAATATGCCGCCGAGAAGGCCGGCGTCGGAACCAGCTACCGGATCGTGGAGTATCCCCGGAAGAAGGAATTCAGCGAGGCGATCGCGGAGATGGTCAACCGGTTTGCGCCGAACACGCGGGTGCCGGCCACCGGGCTCGTCGGCGAAATCACGCGGCGGCTGGACGCGGAGCTGGGCGTGCTCAAGACGTTCAACGACTCCCAGGGCGTCTACGCGCGCCTGCCGATGGAACTGGCCATCCACTGAGCGCCCCGGCCATGAACCACACCCTGACCCGCGACTGTGAGGCCACCGTGATCCCGGCGGGCAATGTCGTGACCCTGCGCGCCGGCACGGAAGTCTCCATCATCCAATCCCTGGGCGGCAACGTCACCGTGCAGACGGACCAGGGCCTCGTGCGCATTGCAGCGGAAGACACCAGCGCGATGGGCGGCTATGCCCCGGAAGCCGCGGCCGCGGTCATTACGGGCGAGTTTGGCGAACCGGCGGTGTGGGCGGCGCTGAAGACGTGCTTTGATCCGGAAATTCCGGTGAACATCGTGGATCTCGGCCTGGTTTATGACCTTTCGATCGAGCCGACGGCCGGCGGACACACCGTGGAAGTCAGGATGACGCTGACCGCGCCGGGGTGCGGCATGGGCCCGGTGATCGCCGAGGACGCGCGGCAGAAGATCGCAGCGCTGCCGACGGTGGAGTCGGCGAAAGTGCACATTGTCTGGGATCCGGTCTGGACCCCGCAGATGATTTCCGACGAAGGCCGCAAGGTGCTGGGACTGGAGTAAGAGCAGGAGCCAGGAGACAGAAGTCGGGAGTCAGGAGTCAGAGGTCAGAGGTCAGGAGTCAGAGGTCAGGCCCTGGCATTATTTTCGCAGGAGGCGAGCTCGCTCGTTCTACATGCTCTGGGCCCAGAGCCTGTCGCAGGGCT
>CAIQKV010000090.1 GCA_903872505.1 uncultured Opitutia bacterium | reverse complement strand
CGATGTGGCCTTTCTTCTTAGGGTCGCCCCAGAACTTGTGGCCGCAGTCGCCGCACATCAACACCCCCGTGAGAAGCCAGCGCCGATCGCGGTGGCCGGCCCCGCCGCGGGCGGGCGCCGGGCCGGGGCGGTTTTTGGTGGCGCCCCGCGCCCGGGGCCGTAGAAATTTTCCCGTCCCGACGCATGTTCCGCCCGCCCCAGTGAAACGCATCTTCCTCATCTCCCTGGCGGTGCTGACCCTGGCGAGCCTGGGGCTGTACTGGACGGAGTCCGACCAGCGCCGGGACATCCCGGTGATCTACTGGAACACCCAGGACGACGAAAACAAGCGGGCGACGGTGGAGACGTTCCAGGAGTGGCGGAAGGAGCAGGGGCTGCCGCCGGTCGAGTTGCGGATCGACAACACCAACCAGGAACCCACGAAGAAACTGGTGCAGGGCCTGTCGGGCGTCGGCTCCGACATCATGGATCTCTACGCCTACGAATCCGACCTGTTCCCCGCGACGGGCATGATCGCGGATGTGACCGAGGAGGCGAAGATCCTCGGGTTTTCCCTGGCGGCCACCTATCCGGGGCTGGCGGGCGATTTCATCTTCGATGGCCGGCAATACGGCTTTCCGCGCAACGCCGGCGTGAATCTCAACTGGGTCAACCGCGCCACGTTCGCGAAATACCACATCCCGGAGCCGCCGCAGCGCTGGACGCTGGACGAGTTCGAGGCGCTCGGGAAAAAGTTCGTCGCCGCGGCCAACCCGCCGGGCACGCGGCAGCGGATTTTCTTCACCAACCTCGTGTCGCGCGACGTGATGCGCCGCGGGATCGGCCTGGCCAACTACAACGAGACGGACACGCGCTGCACCCTGGATGACCCGCGCAACGTGCAGATCCTCGAGCGCGTGCGCCGCTGGACGGTGGAGGATCGGCTCATGCCGAGCCGGGAGGAAGGCGAGGCGATGTCGGCCGACATCAGCGGCTTCGGCAGCATGTTCTCGCACTTCGTCTCGGGCCGTTTCGCCATGATCTACGTCGGGCAGTGGGCGCTGATCATGCTCCGGCCCCGCGGGGATTTCCCGCTGCGCGCGGTGGAGCCGGCGCTGGACGGCTTTCCCAACACGGAACTGGGGGGTGGTTCCGTCGGGGTCTACGCCGGGTCCAAGCACCGCAAGGAGGCGGTGGAGTTCCTGCAATACCTCGCCAGTGCGCCGTTCAACCGCCTGATCGTGCGCATCGCCGACGGGGCGCCGCCGGTGCCCAAGTTCGCCGAGACGGAGGAATATCTGCACCCGCCCGCGCACCCCAACGAATGGGGTTCGGCCGCGGTTTTCGCCCAGTCCGCCCGTGAGACCGGGATCACGGTGAGCAAGAGCCCGTTTGTCCTGCAATCGATCCTCTTCCGGGTGGAGAAGGAAATCACCGAGGCGATGATCTCCGGCCGGCTGACCGCGGCGCAGGCCTCCCAGGCCATGGGCGACCGGATCAATGCCGAGATCGCGCTCAGCGTGGACCGCAACCCGTCGCTGCGAAAGCTGTACGACGCGCGGGTCGCGATCCAGCGGCGGATCGAGGCGCGCCGCGCCGCGGGCCAACCGGTGCCGGCCGCGTGGATCAACGATCCGTTCCACCTGGCGTATTATCGCGCGAACGGCTGGCTGGAAAAGGAGGCCGCGCCCTGAGCACGCTCGGCAAACGCGGTTCCCCCCGGCGCCGGCTGCTGGCCGGCCTCGCCTTCCTCCTGCCGAACATCCTCGGCTTCCTCGCCTTCACGCTCGTGCCGCTGGCCGTGAGCTTCGGGATCGCGTTCACCGACTGGGACACCCTGCGGCACAATATTTTCCGGCATGAGTCGGTGCGCTTCGTGGGCCTCGAGAATTTCTCCTGGCTCATCCACCACCCCGATTTCCCGCACTACCTGGGCAACACGTTTTTCCTGATGCTCGGGCTGCCCTTCGCCATCGCCGGCAGCCTGGGGGCCGCCCTGTTGCTGAGCCGCGTGAGCCGGCAGCCGGTGGCGCGGCGGGGGGCGTTCATCCTCGCCACCTTGATGCTGATCGCCAGCGGCCTGCTGCTGCGGGCGGGCGGCATGGGTCAGGCGGGGGTGTGGTGCATCTTCGGCGTGCTCGCCGCCGGCAGCCTGGTGGCCGGGGTGCTGACGGGCGGGTCGGTTTATCGCACGCTGTTCTACCTGCCCAACTTCACCGCGGGCGTCGCGACCTTCGTCCTGTGGAAGAAGCTCTACAATCCCCAGACCGGCCCGATCAACGCCGGGCTCGCGCCGGTGCTCGACGGGTTCGCCGTCGTGGTGCGCGCCCTGCCCAGCGTGTTCGGCTGGGGGCTGCCGCTGGCGTGCGGCCTCCTGGCCGTCCTGCTGGCCCTGTGGCAGCTCCGGCGCCTGCGCCAGCATTGGGACGATGGCACGGCCGGGCCGGTCGCGGTGATCCTGGGCCTGGTGACGGTGGCGCTGCCGCTGTTCTTTTTGCTGCGCTGGCGGGACGTCGGCGTTGGCCCCGCCCTGGGCGTCGCCGCGGTCGTGGCCGCGGTGGCCGCCGGGCTGATCCTCCGCCGGCCGCGGCGCTGGGGCCCGATCTGCGCCGTGGATGCGGGCGTCAGCGCCGAGCTGGCCCTGGCGCTCGGGCTGCTGCCGCTGCTGGCGCTGCTCGCCGTCGGCGTGGTCTGGGGCTCCCACCTGCCGGCCGCCGCCGTGGCGGGGTTTGCCCCGCCCAACTGGCTGGGCGACTACGACTGGGCCAAGCCGGCGATCATCGGCATGGGCCTCTGGGCCGCGATCGGCTCGAACAACATGATCCTCTATCTCGCCGGCCTGAGCAACATCCCGCCCGAGCTGTACGAGGCGGCGGACATGGACGGGGCCTCGCCGATGCAGCGTTTCTGGCACATCACGTGGCCGCAGCTCGCGCCGGTCACCTTCTTCATCGGCGTGATGGGCGTCATCTACGGCCTGCAGGGCGGCTTCGAGATGGCGCGGGTGATGACGATGGGCGGACCCGCGGGGTCCACCACGACGCTGAGCTACTTCATCTACATCGAGGGCTTTGAGACCGGTCGGCTGGGCTACGCCTCGGCCGCGGCCTGGGTGCTGTTCGCCCTCGTGTTCATCCTCTCGCTGCTGAACTTCCGCTTCGGCAACCGCGCCGCCAATGACTGACCCCGCCCGCACTCCCGCCGTGAAGCCCGCGCGCGCCGGGCCGGGCCTGGCCCTGTTGCTGGCCGGGCTCAGCCTGCTGATGATCGCGCCGTTCGTCTGGATGATGCTGACGAGCTTCAAGTCCCTGACGGAGGCCTCGGACCCGGAGTGGCTGCCGGGGGCCTTCCGCTGGGGCAACTACCCCGAGGTGTTCAGGGTCATCCCGTTCCTGCGGTTCGCGGCCAACAGCGTGGTGGTCGCCGGCTGGGTGACGCTGCTGCAGGTGTTCACCAGCGCGCTGGCGGCGTTCAGCTTCGCGCGGCTCGAGTGGCCGGGGCGCGACCGCGTGTTCTTCCTCTACCTCGGCACGATGATGCTGCCCGGGCTGGTCATGCTCATCCCGACCTTCCAGCTCATGGTGCGGGTCGGCATGGTGGACACCTACCTCGGGCTGGTCCTGCCGGCGGCGTTCAGTGCCTTCGGCACGTTCCTGCTGCGGCAGTTCATGCTCGGCATCCCGCGCGCGCTCGACGAGGCCGCGGAGATGGACGGTGCGAGCAAGTGGCAGATTTTCTGGGATGTGATCCTGCCGCTCAGCCGGCCGGGCCTGGTGACCCTCGCGATCTTCACGTTCATGGGGAATTTCCAGAGCTTCTTCTGGCCGCTGGTGATGATGAAGACGGTGGACAAGTTCACGCTGCCGGTCGGCATGATGTTTTTCGATCAGGAGCACGGCCAGGCCACGCACCTGCTGATGGCGGCGGTGACCATGTCGGTCATCCCGCTCATCATCATCTTCGTCATCCTGCAGAAGCAGCTGATCCGGGGCATCCAGATCGGCGCCGTGAAGGGCTGAGCCGCGTCACTTGGCCGCGGTGAGGGCGAAGGAACGCGCGGGGCCGCTGGCGTTTTCGCGCACCAGTCGGGCCGAGCCGGCGCCGCGCAGGTCGAGCGTCAGCCGGTCGATCCCGCCGGGCCGCGTGACGGTCAGCTCGTGGCAGCCCGGGGCGGTCTCCGTCATCGCCAGCGCGATGGCCGGCGCCTGGTCGCGGTAGGGCACGATGAGCATCGCGGTGAGTGCGGGGAGTTTCCCGCGCCAGGTGTACTCGAGCTGGGGCGCGGGCAGCTTGGTGCCGTTCTCCGCCGAGTACCACCCGCGCCACGGCTCGCTGCTGCCCTCCCAGACGCGCAGCTGCGCCTCCGCGGGGAGGACGGGCGAGAGCCGGACGTTGGCGTCGGCGTTGGCGGTGTGGACCGCGAGCCCGCCCGGCTCGACGACGGCTTGGGAGGGCGTGAGCAGCCACCGCAGCGAAAAGTCATGTTCGCCGGGCCCGAGGATGCGGTCGATGACTAGCCAGTATCCGCCCTTGGCAAATAGGAGCCCGCGCTGCCAGCGCACGTCGGGCGCGGCGTCGAATCCGTTCGGGTGGCTGCCCCACGCCCAGTCGAAGTCCGGCTCCAGCCGCCAGGCGGCGTCCGTCAGACCGACGCCCTGGCGCAGCGGGTGCTCGCCCCAGATCTGCTGCGCCGAGCCGTCGACCATCAGCGTGTTGTAGCCCGCGGCGGCGAAGTAGGGCAGGAACTCCGGCATGTAGTAGCCGAAGCGGCCCGGCGCGGTCACCAGCGTCCGGCCGAACGCATAGAGGTCGAGAGCGAGGCTGGTGCGCTCGAGGTTGTGGTAGTCGCCGTTGTGGAAGCAGCCGACCATCGCGTCCTTGGTGAACCCGTCGCGCAGGCAGAACGCCCCGCCGTCGGGCAGCACCCGGCTGGTCTGCGCCGGCGCGCGGCCCTCGCGCCCAGCGGTCGCGACGTACAGCCAGTCGGGCCGGTGGAACATCTCGGCGCCGGCGGCGAGCCAGCGCGCGAAGCCCTGGAGGTCGGACGCGGTGATCTGGGGGATGGTGTTGTCGGGCTTCTGGACGGTGGCGATCCAGTCCACCAGCCGCTCGACGCCGGCGCGCGCGCCCGGCTCGAGCCTGTCCGTGTAGCCGAGCTTCGCGATCCGCGGATAGAACGCGAGGGGCCACGCCGCCGTGCCGCCCGCATAGTGCGGGCAGAAATGCATCCGCTTCACCGTGCCGTCCGCCCGCAGCTCTGTCTGGAAAAAGTGGTTGGCGTACTCGAAGCAGCGCGCCCGCCACGCCGGCGCGGCCTGCAGCTCGGGCAGCAGGATGCCCGTCAACCCGAGGCCGGCGGCCTCGCTCAGCCCCCAGATCCACGGGTGCCATGCCGCGCGGGCCAGCACGTCCGCCGCGCCCTCGGCGATGTGCTGGAGCAGGCGCAGCTTGAGCTCCGCGGGGACCTCCGGCGCGGGGAGAAAGACCATCCAGCTGCGCACGAGGCCCGAATTCGAGATCGCATCGGCCAGCGCGATGGCGTGGTTGACGACGTACTCATCCTCCACCCACTGGTCGAGCCACGACGTCATCAGCCGCGTGAACTGCGCCACGGCGCGCGCCCGGGTCGCGGCATCGCCCTGGAGGTAGCAAAGATCGAGCGAACGCAGCCAGTAGAGCCGGCGCAGCATGTTCCGCGCCTGCGCGAAGGGATATTTCCCGCCGTCGGCCCAGAGCCGCATGTCGCTGCACCAGTCGATGTCGGCGTCGCGCGAGAAATCAAACGTATGCCCGGAGGCGAACAGCTGGGCGGCCAGCACACGCTCGGGGGTGTTCCTCCAGAGCTGGTCGTGGGTCGTGGCTGCGCCCCACGGCATCGGCTGGTAATCGTCCGGGCCGGAGAGGTCCCAGAAATCGAGGCAGCGCTCCGGCCGCTTCCCGAGATAGTACGCCAGCAGGTGTTCGCCGGCCGCGGGCAGGTCGTCCCGGGCGACGGCGGCCTTGACGGTCTCAAGACCCGGATGGTCGAGGTTCAGCAGCGCAACGAGCGTTTTCATGGGGAGTGAAAATGGGGCGGGATGCAGCGGTTGGTCGTCGGGCCCGCCGGGCCCGCGCTCGGGCGGCCGGCCGGCTCAGGGCTTCTTCGCCCGGATGACCTCTTCCCAGTCGTAGACGCCCTCGGTGGCGGCGGCGGGCGGGACGGTGAGGTACTCCTTCGCGTCCCAGTGGCCGTTGATGAGGTTCTCGATGAGCCGGATGTCACCGGGCAGCTCGACGGCCTTCTTCCCGGCGGCCGCGGCTTTGTCGCGGAATTGCTTGGCATACCCGAGGTGACTGGTCTGGGGCAGATCGATGAAGACCGCCTTGTCGTTGCCGTGGTCGGGATGCATCTCGGCCCAGATGAACTGGGCGTCCTCCTCGCCGTATTTCTCGACGAGCGCCTTGAACGCGTCGCCCACCTGCACCTCCGGGGCGCCGTCGTCGCTGGTGCGGAGGAAATAGTTGCCGCGCTCGATGTAGCCGGCGGAGGAGAAGGGGGTGCTGGGCGCGTCGCCGAAGTGCGCGGCGAACTTGGCGCGCGAGCCGAGCAGGATGGTGCAGCAGTCGTGGGCGCGGGGGATGACGAGCGAGGTGCGGCGGGCCTGGAGCCCGATGGTGGCGTTGCCGCAGAGGCCGAAGAGCAGGAGGATGGCGTCGTACGCCTTGCCGGACGCCTCGGTGGCGTCGATTTTTTTCTGGATGATCTGGCGCAGGCCCGCGCTGCGGACGTGCTCGCCGAGCTCGGTGTACTCGGCGTCGATCACGTGCGGCGAGCGCGCGATGCACCAGGAGGCCTCGCGCTGGAAGACATTGCAGGAAATCAGTTTCAGGAGCATGGCGGCGGAAGGGGGTGGAAGAGGCCGAGATGATGGACAACGGACCGCCCGCTGTCGCCGCATTTTTTGCGCGAAACGCGGCGAGCCTTGGCCGGGCTTCGGCCTTGAGCGGGTGGGGCGGCGCGGGTTCGCTGGCCACGGCACAGGCGATTCCCGACATGACTCATTCCCAAAAATTACCCCGCGCATCCAACTTTGCCATGTTCCTCGTGCTGCTCGTGGTTCCAGTTATTGCCCTGTGCCGGTTAGCCACGCGGGAGAATTGGTTTATGTTGGCGAGCATCCCGGTTACGGCGTCCTTTTTCACCTACTTGGCCTACTGGCGCGACAAGCGGAGCGCGGAAGCAGGAGAGCGTCGTATTCCGGAGATTACGCTGCATTTGGCCGAATTGATCGGAGGTTGGCCCGGGGCCTTCCTGGCGCAGCGGAAATTTCGCCACAAGACATCGAAGTTTTCCTACCAAGTGGTCTTCTGGGTTGTCGTCATGCTCCATCAGTATGTCGCGCTTGATTCCTTGCTTGGCTGGCGGCTCGCAAAGGGCGCCGTGCACCTCTTCAGGGCGTAGACTGCCTGACGCCAGAGTTCGCCAGACCTGAGACTGAAGCTCCTTGGGTACGGACTCTATCGGACCCGGTGGGCCTGCGCGGCGCGCACGGGCTGCCGCCGTTTCACCGGGCGGATGAGCGGCGCGTAGGTGTCGGGGCGGCGGTCGTTGGCCATGTCGATCTTCCAGACCCAGTCGCCCATGCGGGTGAAGCACTGCGCAATGCGCGGGGCGGCGAGGTCGATCGTGGCCAGCGCGATGCCGGGGTGGTGGCCGGCGTCGGCGAGGATCATGGCATCGGGGGCGATGACGCTGCTGCGGCCGAGGAGCATGCCGGGCATCCAGGATTTCTCCGGCGGGCAGCCGAAGCAGACGGGCACGAAGTGGACGCCGTTGTGGATCGCCGGGGCGCGCAGGAGGATGTCCATGAACTCGCCGCCCCAGCCGCTCATCACGTGCGGCCAGAAGATGATCTCGGCGCCGTTCATCGTCAGGCAGCGCGCGCTCTCGGGGAAGGACGTGTCATGGCAGATCTGGATGCCGACCTTGGCCCCGCACAGCTCGAAGACCGGCCAGGTGTCACCGGGCACGACGCCATAGGCCTTCTCGTTCTCAATGCAGTGGACCTTTTGGTACTGGCCGACGACGCGGCCCTTGGCGTCGAACACGACGGCGACGTTGCGCACCTTGCCCTCGAGGAGCGCGAGGATCGGGATGATGAGCGCCATGCGGTGCCGGCGGGCGAGGGGGGCGAAGCGCCGGATCGTGTCCGCCATCGCGCGGCGGATGAGGGGAGGGGTGTTGCGGCGGGTGAGCTTGGCGCCGAGGACGTTGAACGTTTCCCCGATGCAGGCGATGTCGGCGCCGCGCTTGCCGGCGGCGTTGAGCCACTCCTCGGCGAGGGCGAAGTTGGCGCGCTGGCGGGCGGCGTTGGACTGGCCGGGCGCCGCCGAGGGCAGCTGCACGGCGGCGATGGTGAGCGGGCGTTTCATACGGATTCTTTTAACCACTAATGCACACTAATTGGACACTAATTCAGAGAGAAGAGTCCCGATCCAGGGCTGCTGGCATGGTCATTCTGAGCGTAGCGAAGAATCCAGTGAGAGATCGCCGCGAGCTTCGATGATATCCAATTGGATTCTTCACTTCGTTCAGAATGACATTTCGGATTCAGCTGCCATGTATCGGATAGGATTAGTGACCATGAGTGAAAATTAGTGGTTAACCCTTCTTGAGGGTGAGCATTTCGAGCGAGTGGTCCTCGCGGCTGATGAGCAGGCGGTCGTGGCCGAGCGGCAGCGAGCGGCGCACGGCGCGGGTGCAGGCGGTGCGGGCGCGCCAGCCGGCGTCGAGCGATTGCACGCCGGCGCGGGTGGCGACGAGCAGGTCGCCGGCGTCGGACTGGGCGAGCCCGACTACCGGCGCGCCGGCGTGCCAGCTGCGGAGCACGCGGCCGTCGGCCAGGTCCACGGCGGTGACAAAGCCGTCCGCGCCGCCGGTGAGCGCGACGGGGCGGCCGTCCACGCGGCCGGTGCCGCAGGCGTCGAGGCTCATGCCGCCCTCGAGTTTCCAGAGCCAGTCGCGCTTGGTGGTGGAGAGCACGCCGCAGCCGAGCTCGGTGGCGGCGAGGATCGCGCCGCCGGGTTCGTGGGCGAGATCCACCCACTCGAACGCGAGCGAGCGGCCGTTGAGGAAGGGGACCACGCGCCGCAGCATGCGGAACATCGGCTGCATGAAGCCGCCAAAGCTCTGCATCACACCGCTCGGGCCGGTGCCGGGCACGCCCTCGTAATACTGGATGCCGTGGTTCCAGCCGCAGCGCGCATAGAGGTCGCCACGGCCGGGGCGCGACTCGGGAACGACGAGGATGTCGTAGATCCACGGGGCGTCCGCGAAGGCGTGGCCGATGATCCGGAAGTCGGCGTCGAGCCACACCATGACGGCGTAGCCGCCGATGACGAGTGAGGCGCGCCCGTCGGCGCCGCGATGCCAGACGGCGAGGCTGTGGATGGCGTTGAACCAGCCCATCAGGCAGTCGGAGACCTGTTCGCGAAACTCGTCGGCGAGCGGCCGCACCAGGCGCGGCGAACCATCGGGTTGGTAGATGTGCAGCGCGCCGCCGAGCAGGCCGACGCAGAGCGCGGGCGGCCCCGACGGGTCGAGCGGCTGGCAGGAAATATGGGTGACCGGCACCGGCAGCGTGCGGCGCCAGAGCTCCCGGCCGGAGTCGTCGAGCACGATGAGCTCGTTGAGTTCGTTGACGACGACGATCTCGGTGCGGCCGTCGCCGTTGAGGTCGGCGGCGAGCCAGCGCTGCACCTCGGGGGCGACGGCGCGGTCGCCGAGCACCTCCAGCCGGTGCAGGACGTACGGCCGGCCGCCGGTCGGCGCGGGCACGCGGACGTGCAGGGCGCGGGTCGGTTCGCCGACGGGGGCGGTGCGGACCTCGAGCCGGTTTTCGGCGTCGCGGTAGCGCTTGTAGTGGCGGTCGGGCGCAGGGCCGACGGGACAGGCGCGGCGCTTCCCGGCGGGCGACTCGGCCTCGACGGTGATGCCGTCGGGCAGCGGGTTGAAGGTGCGCAGGGTCGGATCGTCGATGCAGTCGCCGAGGATGTTGAGCGCGTTGACGGGGCGTGGCTCAGGGAAGGTCAGGGTGAGCGCGTAGTGGTCGGCCTTCGGCCACTGGATCCAGATCTCGCGCGAGTAGCCGTCGGGCATGGTGGGATCGAGCAACTGGTCGGGCGCGGCGTCGACGGGCTGCGGATCGGCGGTGACGCAGACGTTGCGCACGCGCTCGGGGCGGCGGGTGCCGCCATCGTAGGTCCAGCCGCTGGTCCAATCCGAGGCGGCGCCGGAGCCAGGGGCGGCGGCCGGGGCGAGTTCGGGCCGGAGGGCGCCAAGCCATGCGGCCAGGGCGGCCTTGAGCGCGGCGCAGCCGGCGGCGGCGAGCGGGACCGTGAGCGAGTCGGTGAGCGTGACGGTGCGCGGGTCGCCGCCGAGGGTGAGCGTGACCTGCGCCTCGTTCACGCCGGGCGTGTCCAGCCGCAGGGTCAGCGCGCCGGCCGCGAGGTCGAGGAGCAACGCGACGGGCTGGTCGCTGCGGATCTGCCAGCCGGTGGCGGCGAGGATGAGGGACGTCGAGCCGGCGAGCGTGAGCGAGGTGGCGTCGGCGAGCGCGCTCAGGGCGCGGGCGCTGGCTCCGGGCAACCATGCGGTGTCGGGCGCGAGCTCAATGGCGCACCACGCGGCGGGCAGGCCTTGGCGTAGCACGACGGCGCAACGCTCGTCGAGCCGCTGCAGGTCCAGCGTCTCGGTCGCGCCCTGGGCCCGCACGTAGAAGAGATTCTGGAACGAGGCCTCCTCGCCGGCACGGTGGTGGCCAGCGCGGCGTTGGCGCAGGACGAACGGCACGCAGGCGCCCTGGTCGGACTCCTCCTCGCAGGTGGCGGGGACGTTGGTGCCGGCGACGAGGGTGAAGCGGTGCTGGCCCTGGTCGGCCTGCCAGCGCCGGCCGGTGAGCGCGGCGAACCCGGGCGTGCGCCACGAGCAGGTGAGCGAGTAGGGGCCGTCGGAGGCGAACGCGACGCGGTCGATCACGACGAACCAGCCCTCGCCGGGTTTTTGCCAGAAGATGTGCCGCGTCCACACCGTGTGGTGGTAGTCCGGCACCCGGGTGACGGTCAGGCCGACGGACGCGAAATCCGCCGCGGCGAGTTTCTCCGCGATCGGCGGCATCGGCAGGTCGTTGCGGCCGTCGCTGATGAAGAGCCCGTTCTTGTCGTGGTAGGAATGGCGCGAGGTGTTCTGGACGAGGAAGACATGCCCGGCCTGGAAGAAGCGCACGATGCAGTTGGCCGCCTGCATGTGGCCCTGCCAGCGGAAGCCGCCCTGGTAGCCCTGGATGATCAGGTACGGGTCCCCGCGCTCGTAGCCGCCGCGCAGGACCATCTTGTCGAAGCCGCGCGCCTGCGGCAGGTGGTTGAGTGCGATGCCCTCGGCGAGCTGCCACGTCTCGGCGGCGTTGACGAGGTGGCCGCGGGGCTCCCAGTGCTCCGGCGGGTGGTTGCTGATGGCGAACTGGTGGTCGGTGAGCGGCAGGGTCTGGATGCCGCGCTCCGCGGGCGGCGGCACCGGCACGAGCTCGGGACCGGTGTCGAACTTCTGGAGGAAGACCGGGAAGAAATGCAGGAACGAGCAGCGCTGCGGGACCGCGAGGTTGGGCAGTTTCTGGAGGATCCACTTGAGCTGGCCGTCGCCGTAGTAGAACGCGCTGGCCGCGGTCTGGACGGTGGCCTCCTGCTGCAGGTACATGCCCTGGCTCTCGCCGTAGCCGCCCTGGCCGGCGCCGGCGCCGTTGTTGTCGTGCAGCGCGAGGCAGCGCTCGGCCACGCGCCGGGCGTCGCCGCTGGTGAAGAACGCGTGGCGCTCCATGCCCAGGGCGTAGCGGAAGATCGTGGCGATGTTGTTGAGGCAGCTCTCGTCGTCCTGGTCGTCGCCGCGGGCGAGGGCGAGGGCGTCGAGGAACGTGCAGCACTCGGTGACCCAGCGGTCGCAGAGGGCGCGCAGGGCCGGGTTGGGCTGGGCCTGGTCGCGCAGGTAGCGCGCGAGGAGCAGGAACTCGTAGGTGCCCTTGCCCTGGTGGCGGTGGCCGAGCGGCGGCGTGCCGATGGCCAGGCGCCACCACTCGCCCTGGTTGGCGAGGGCGGTCAGCATCAGCAGGTGGTCGGTGCGGTTGATTTCCGCCTCGGTCAGGAAGCCGCCGGCGATGAGCAGCGGCACGGCGCGCAGGAAACGCTCGGCGAGGTAGTGCCAGTCGCCGTAGCCGTCGACCATGCGCTCGTTGAGGGCGACCAGCTGGTCGTGGGCGACCCGGGCGTAGCGCACGTCGGCGGTCCACGACCACATCAGCGTGTAGGCGCCGATGAGGCGGATCGGCTCGGTGATGAACATCAGGCCGCGGGAGCGCGAGACCTGGAGCGCGGCGGTGTCGTCGAGCGAGGTGAACGGCCAGCTCGCGAGCTGGGCGGCCAGCGCGGGCGCCATTTCCACCTCGAGCAGAAACGGCAGCGTGACGGACGCGTCGGCCGCCGCGATGGCGGCGAGGAGCCGCCCGACCGCGCGCTCGACGCCGCGGAGGCTGCTGCCGCCGGCGAGGATGAGGTTGGAGCGGGTGCCGTAGGGGTTGACGATCGTGCGCAGGTCGTAGCCGTCGCCGCCGGGGTAGGTGGCGTCGGTCGAGCAGAGGAAGTCCGCGTAGAGCGGCTGCAGCGCGCGGTTGGTGTTGAGGCTGCCGAGGAGGATCAGCGGGCGGGACCGGTAGCCCGCGGGCAGGGGCGTGCTGCGCGCGGGCATGAGCGCGAGGTCGGTGACGCACTCGGGCCGCGCGGCGCCGCGGGCGGCGAGGGCGCTGGCGAGCTGCTCCGCGAGGACGCGGTAATGCGGATCGGCGGCCGGGTAGATGATGGCGGCGCCGCGGGCGAGCGGCGTGGCGCGGTTGACGGTGCGGGGCAGCAGATCGACGGCGGGGTCGCGGGGAGCGTGCATGGGGTAATACGGCGGCGAATCGGCCAAGGAATAACCGCCCCGGCCAAAGCGGGACAAACCCTAATTGCGGGATTCGCCGGGCCCGGCGGAAAAATTGCCCGCGTTTCGGATCGGAAAATCCCGGCGGGGTGCCATCGTGCATGGCGCCATGCACACTTCCCGCACCCGCCTCGCCGCCGCCATGCGCCTGGAACGGCCCGACCGCGTGCCGGTGATGTGCCAGCCGGCGCTGGGGTTCGTGCTGCGGCAGATGCCGGAGCTGGACCCGATCGACGTGTGGCACAACCACGGCGGCGCGTTTGCCCGCGGGTTCTGCGAGATCGGCCGGCGCTTCGGCTTCGACGGCGTGCTGATCCCGGCGGTGGGCGCCGCGCCGCTCGACGAGCGCACGGTGCAGCGCATCGACCGGACGAATCCCGAGGGCCCGGTGGTCCATTTTCGCAACGGCGACTCGTGCCTCTACTGCCGCAACGACCTGCCGCGCTACACCCACGTCGCGCCGCCGGAGCGCGACATCGGCGACCTCGACCCGGCCGCGATCGCGGACCAGCTCAGCTACCACCCGCCCTCGACGCGGCTGCGCATGCAACTGGCGGAGGGCGCGGCCGGCCGCGTGGCCGAGCTGACCCAGGCGCGGGCGATCGTCGGCCCGGACGTGTCCGTGCACGGCTCGCTTTACTCCCCGGAGGATTACCTGATCGACGCGCTCGGCGCGGATGGCGCGATGGTCGCGCTACTGACCGAGCCGAAGAAATGCCGCGCGCTGCTGGCGAAGTACGCCGCCGCGGTGGCCGGCCATGCCCGCGAGCAGATCGCGGCCGGGGCGGATGCGCTCAACGTCTCGGCGCCGTGGGTCGGGCAGAATTTTATCTCGCCCCAGCTGTACCGCGACCTGGTCGCGCCGGCCCAGGCGGTGCTGGTGGCGGCGGCCCGCGCGGGGGGCGTGCCGAGCTACTGCCACACCTGCGGCGCGATCGGCGACCGGCTGGAGGCGATCATCGACACCGGGTTCGACGGCATCGAGTGCCTCGACCCGCCGCCGCTGGGCAACGTGGAGCTGGCCGACGCGGTGCGGCGGATCGGCGACCGCGCCTTCATCAAGGGCAACATCGACCCGGTGCACGTGCTGCTGCAGGGCACGCCGGCCCAGATCCGCGCCGACGTGATCCGGCGGCTGGAGATCGGCATGACGGCGCGCGGTTTCATCCTGAGCACGGCCTGCGCGATCGCCCCCGATACGCCGGCGGCCAACGTGGCGCTGCTGCGCGAGCTGGTGGACCGCTACGGCGTGTACTGAGCGCGCGGCCTCAGGTCGCGAGGCAGGCCGAGAAGGCCGCGGTCAGGGCGGCGCGGTCGAGGTTCTTGCCGATGAAGACGAGCGTGTTGGTGCGCGGCTCGGCGCCCCATTCGCGGTCGAACTTCGCGTCGAACAGCATGTGCACGCCCTGGAATACGAGGCGCTTGGTCGTGCCCTTGACGCTGAGGACGCCCTTCATGCGGTAGATGTCGCCGCCCTTCACGCGGAGCAGCTCGCTGATCCAGTCGTTGAGCCGCTTGCCGTCGAGGTCGCCGGGCGTGCGGATGCCGACGGAGGTCACGGCGTCATTGTGGGTGTGCGCGGCGTGGAAATCCTGCTGCCAGCCGGGCTTCACGGTCTCGCCCTTGACCTGGATGTGCAGCGGGTCGTGGCCGCACGACTCGAACACGAGGTGGAGGCCGGGCGCCTTGACCGGAAGCGGAAACTTGCCGTTGCCGTCGGTGAGCAGCAGGCGTTGGAGCGTGGCGCCGGGGAGGACGGGATCGCCGTCCCGGAGCCGCGTCTCCCAGTCGGCGAAGACGCGCACGGCGGACTCGCGGGCGGCGGCGAGGTCGGCTTCGTCCAGCGACTTCACCGGGAGGATGACGACATCGAGCTCGTTGGGATTGCCGTGGTGGTGATGGTGGTGGCCGTCCTCGCCGTGGTCGTGGTCATGACCCTCGTGGTCATGCCCATGCTCATGACCCTCGTGCGAATGGCCGTGCATCTCGTCGGCGTGGCCGATGACGAGCTCATGCATGCCGGCGGGCAGCGTGTAGGCGCCGGCCCACTCGAAGGGGTACTCGGGCTCGAGGAACTGCGGGTCGAGCTCGGTGGCGCGGCCGAGGTTGAAGCCGCCGACGTTGAGCACGCGGTCAAGCGGCACGTCGCAGTTCCGCGCGCGGTGGATCTTCGCCACGGCGTTGATGCGGTGGATGCGCTCCTCCAGGTCGTCGAGGTCGCCGGGGGCGACGAGGTCGGTCTTGTTCAGCAGGATGACATCGGCGAACGCGACCTGCTTCACGGACTCGTCGGCGGCGTCGAGGTGGGTGAGGATGTGCTTGGCGTCGACGACGGTGACGATGGCATCGAGCCGGAAGTTCTGCTTCATCTCGTCGTCGGTGAAGAACGTCTGCGCGACGGGGGCGGGGTTGGCGAGGCCGGTGGTCTCGATCAGGATGCCGTCGAGCCGGTCCTTGCGCTTCATCAGCCGGCCGAGGATGCGGATGAGGTCGCCGCGCACGGTGCAGCAGATGCAGCCGTTGTTCATCTCGAACAGCTCCTCGTCGCTGGAGATGACGAGCTGGTTGTCCACGCCGACCTCACCGAACTCGTTCTCGATGACGGCGAGCTTGAGGCCGTGCGACTCGGTGAGGATGCGGTTGAGGAGGGTGGTCTTGCCCGCGCCGAGGAAGCCGGTGAGGACGGTGACGGGGATGGGGCCGGTGCTGCTCATGAACCCCCGAAGTGGAATTCGGGTTGCGGATTATGCAAGCCCGGGCTGGGCGGGGGGAGTCCGCCGACCGGCCCGGGAGACAAACCACCAGAACCAGAGCGTGCCCAGTCCGCCGCACACCGCCGCGGCGACGAAATTGGCCCGCGGGCCCATGCTCCACAGCCAGGCCCCCAGGAACGAGCCGCTGGTGACGACGCTGTCGCGGATGAAATAGTAGGCGCCGTAGGTGCGGGCCCGGGATTCCGGCGGGGCCTGGGCGATGATGAGGGCCTTGCGGGCGGGCTCGCCGAACTCCTTCAGGCCGCGCACGGCAAAGGCGACGACCAGCCAGCCGAAGCCATCCGCCCAGAGCAGGGTGACGGGGAACAGGGTGAAGAAGACGAAGGTCGCGAGCACGAACGGACGCTGCCCGTGCTTGTCCGCCAGGTGCGCCACCGGGATGTAGCAGACCATGGCCGTTGCCATCTCGACGGCGACCAGCAGGCCAAACTGCTGCGCCGTCACGCCCGCGTGGTTCATCGCCCACAGGATGACGAAGGCGTACGGAATCCGCTCGCAGAAGCGGATGAGGATGTCGCTGACCAGCAGTTCCCGCAGCGTCGGGTTGAACGACCGGACCACGCCCAAAAAACCGAGGGCCGGCGGACGTCCGACCGGGACGGGCGGGGCGGGCGCATCGGTCATGAACCATTGGAAAAGGGCCGTGGCCACGCTCAGCGCGATGCAGCCGAGGAGCGCAAACCGGATGCCCTGGTGCCAGCCGAAGCGGGTGATCAGCCAGCCGCCGATCAGCGGCCCGACCATCATCGGCACGCGCCGCACCATCGACTGCACCCCGACGCCCATCGTGTGCTGCCGCCGGTCGAGGGACGTGGCGATGACGCTGAGCGTCGCCGGCAACGAGAGCGTGCTCCAGGCGAGGAACAGGAACGCGCCCAGCACCAGGGCGAGCCAGTGCTGCCAGCAGAGGACGATCGCGTAGCCGACCAGGGAGAGGGCGTTGAACAGCAGCAGCGAGCGGCGCTGGCCCCAGCGGTCCGTCAGCCACCCGCCGGGGTAGGCATAGACGGCGCCGAGCAGGGTCTGCAGCCCGTCGAACAGGCCGATGATGAACACGCCGGCGCCCAGCGTCTCGAGATACTTGGGCGCGAAGCCCAGCCAGAGCCGCTCGCCGGTCAACGCCAGCACCAGCGCGGCGAGCAGCAACGAGGTGTTGCGCCGCAACGCCAGGAAATCGGAAACGCCCCGGGAGCCGGCCATCGTGGCGGCAGAATCAGGCCGGGGACGGACGTGAGGCAAGGATGCCTTTGGGGCGGCCCCCGCTTGACGACTTTGCTATTGTCAACGCCTGCTTCCCAAGCCGGCGGGGTCAGCGACTCATGCCGACAGCTCAGTCCTCGTCGTTGCCCTGCGGAAAACTGAACTCCACGTCGGAGTACACCGTGCCGCGGACCGTGATGCTTTTCAGGGTGGCATCGAACGTCTTGGTCGTTTTGAGCCACCCGGCCTGCGTCTGGAAGAGCGAGGTGTCGCCGACGGTCTCGCCGGTGGCGGAACTGGCCACCGCCCGGAGGACGAGGGTCTGGGGCAGGCCGTCCACGGTCGTATCGATCTCGAGCGAGGCGGCGGGCACCCGGATGAATTTCTCCATCTCGCGGTCGAGGACGTAGGCTTGGAGCGTGCCCGTGGCGGCATCGAGGACGAGCTCGAGGTGGCAGGCCTCGTCGCCGAGGGCCACCGCGGTGCCGCCGTGGGGCGGATGGTGCTCGTGCTTGGCCGGCGAGGAAACGGCAGGTGGAGCGGGGGATTCGCGGGAGCAGCCCGGGGCGAGCGCCAGCGGGAGCGCGAGGAGCAGGCCGGAGAGGGGGAGCGGTTTCATGCGGGAGGGGGCGTTCAGGAGACCGGGGCGAGGTTTTCGGCGATGTCAGTGCGGTAGGCCTTCCAAGCAGGAAGCAGTCCACCCAGCGCGCACAGGCCGATCATGCCCAGCGGCGCCCAGAGCATGACGGGGTTGTAGGTCCAGGCGTTGAGCAGCACGCCGGTCTGGGCGCGGATGATCGCGGCCACCGCGGTGAGGATGCCCGCGTAGGCGGCGAAGCCCGCGAGCATGCCGAGCAGGCCGATCGTCGCGGCCTCGAGCACGATGGCGCCGAAGATGGTCCGCCGGTGGGCGCCGAGCGCGCGGAGGATGGCGATGTCGCGGCGACGGGCCGCCATCGAGTTGTAGATCGCCACCAACACGCCGCCCGCGGACACGAGGGCGACGAGGTAGGCGATGAGCGTGAGCACCTGGTCGAACCAGCCGATTTTGTTGAAGAGCTCGGCCATGATGGCGCCGATGGGGAAGGCGAACGTGAGCCGGTTGCCCTGCTTGTTGTACATCATGTCGAGCATGAAGCCCGCGGCGGGCGACCGGAGCTGGATCAGCACGGCGCTCACGTCGGAGGCGGCGCGGGGATCATGGCCCGCCATGGTCTGCAGGCCGTGGAGCGGGACCCACACGACCTTGTCGGCGGGGGTGTTC
Source organism: uncultured Opitutia bacterium (assembly GCA_903872505.1). Classification (GTDB taxonomy): domain Bacteria; phylum Verrucomicrobiota; class Verrucomicrobiia; order Opitutales; family Opitutaceae; genus Opi-474. The sequence continues at coordinate 24,058 of CAIQKV010000090.1, read as the reverse complement.
GACGGCGCGAGCACGCCGGTCACGAGGTAGGTTTCGGCATGCTGGTTCCGCTCGTCGTAGATCAGGCCGTGGAAGGGATGGAAGGTGTCGCCGGTGTGCAGGCCGAGCCGTTGCGCGGCGAAGCTGCCCAGCACCGCCTCCTTCGCCACCGGGTTGAAGAGCGAGCCGGAAGACAGCGCGAATTTTTTTCCGGGCGCGTATTCCACCGCGGTGAACAGCTCGGGCACGGTGCCGACGATGCGGAAGCCGCGGAGGTTGTCGCCGACGGCGATCGGGATCGCCAGCTTCACCGCCGGGTGGCGCCGGATGAACTCGAAGTCGGCGGCGGCGAGGTTGCCGGGCGAGGCCTCGAGGTGGAAGATGGCGTTGAGCACGAGCTGGAGCTTCGACCCCCGTGCGCCGAGGACGGCGTCGAAGCCGGTGTTCACCTGGGTGAACGTGGCCTGCGACTGGACCTTCACGACCCAGACCGACATGAGCAGGCCGCCGGCGAGGGCGATGGACAGCGCGGTGATGACGGTCGAGAGCAGATGCTGCCGCAGGCTGCGGAGGATGATCAGCGCGAGCGTCATGAGCCGGCCTCCTGCAGCGCCCGGTTGAGCACGGCGAAATCGCGCACGTCCTCGAACGCGCCCAGCACCTCCGGGTCGTGGCTGACGAGGAGCAGCGCCGCGCCGTTCTCGCGGCAGGTCTGGCGGATGAGCGCGAGGGCCTCGCGGGCGTTGCGGTGGTCGAGGTTGCCGGTGGGCTCGTCGGCCAGCACGAGCGCGGGGCGGTTGGCGAGGGCGCGGGCGACGGCCACGCGCTGCTGCTGCCCGGTGGAGAGCTGGCGCGGGTAGTGGCGCAGCCGCTGCGCCAGGCCGACGCGCTCCAGCATGGCGGTGGCATGGGCGCGGTTGCTGCCGCCGCCGAAGGCCATGCCGAGCATCACGTTTTCGAGGCAGGAATAGCCCTGGAGCAGGTTGAAGGTCTGGAAGATGTAGCCGATGGTCTCGGCGCGCAGGCGGTCGCGGGCGGACTCGCCCAGCGCGGCCATGTCGCGCCCCCCGAGGCGGATGGAGCCGGAGTCGGCGGCGAGGATGCCCGCGATGAGGTGGAGGAAGGTCGTCTTGCCCGAGCCGCTCTCGCCGCGCAGCGCGAGCTGCTGGCCCGGCGCGAGGGAGAACTCCGCGACATCCACGATCAGTTTCCGCTCACCGTCCGGGGTGCGGAAGGATTTCTGCAGGGCGGAGATGGCGAGGAGGGACATCGGGATGGCAGGAAGACGCTGCGGCAGAGCGTGTGGTTATAGCTTGCCCGCACATTCCTTGGGGGAAAGCGCGAAAACCCGGTGCCAGCAAGGCGGGCGGCTCAGGTCTCGAAGAACATCACGAACAATCCGAGGGCGCAGAGCAGGCTGCCCAGGATACCGCTTTCGTAATGCTCGAGCCACCGCGATTTCAGCTTCTCGATGCCCCGCAACGTCAGCCACGTGAAGGCCACCATGCCCAGCACGGTGCCGACGGAAAGCACGCCGGTCAGCAGGGCGAAGCCCTTCCAGCCGTAGTGGACGCCGGAGACATAGACCGGGATGAATGACTCGCAGGGGGAGAACGTGAGCATCACCAGCAGGCTGAGGATGGCGGCGCGGTCGGACTTGGCCGGGCCGGCGGGCTTCAGTTCCTCGTGAAATTCCCCGGTGTGATTCGGATCCAGGTCGTGCCCATGACTGGGGTCGGGGCCATGGCTGTGACAATGGGCGCGTCCGGTTGCCTGCCGCCAAAGATAGTAAAGTCCGAAGATCAGCAGCGCGCCGCCGGCGATCCGGGGAAACCAGACCCCGATCTGGTCGCTGAGGGCATAGCCGACCCAGACCACCAGGAAGCCCAGCAGGGCGGTGATGAACACGTGGCCCGATCCACAAAAGGCAGTGATCAGGAGGGTTTTAGCCCGACTCCAGCGCTGCACCCGGCCCGTCAGCACAAACGGCAGCCAATGCGTGGGAATGCCCGCGTGCAGGAAGGCCACGGTAAACCCAGTGATGCCGATGGTGAGGAGGGCCGACCAATTCATTCGGTGACCTATGCCTCCTCCCATCAGGCGCGGCAAGCTTCACTCTTGTGCGTGCAGTTGAAGGGGTAAGCCGGACTTTTTTATAGCCGGAAACCAGGAATCCAGGAAAAAACCAGAATCTGGTTCCGGGTTTCCCGGCTTCCGGCTTAGGAAATCTTCCGCTCGCGCAACCACAGGAAGATCACCGGGGTGACGACGAGGATGTGGACGAGGCTGGAGAGCATGCCGCCGATGACCGGCGCGGCCAGCGGCTGCATGATCTCGACGCCGGTGCGGTGGCTCCAGAAAATCGGCAGCAGCGCCGCGACGGTGGTGGCCACGGTCATGACCTTCGGCCGAAGCCGGAGCCGGGCGCCCTCCTTGACCGCGGCGACGAGCCCGGCGTGCGTGAGCGTGCCGCCCAGCTCGAGACGCTTCTTGGCCACGGCCTCCTCGAGGTAGACGACCATGACGACGCCCGTCTGGATGGCGGTGCCGAAGAGGGCGATGTAGCCGACCCAGACGGCCACGCTGAAATTGAAGCCGAGCGCGGACTGCAGCAAGACGCCGCCGGTGAGGGCGAACGGCACGGCGAGAATGACGTGCGCGGCCTCGGCCGCCGACCGGAAGGTCACGACCAGCAGGATGAAGATGATGACCAGCACGGCGGGGAAAACGTAGAGCAGCGTGTGCCGCGCGCGGATTTGGTGCTCATATTGGCCCGAGTACTCGACGGTCATGCCGGGATCGAGTTTCACCTCCCGGGCGACGTGGTCCCGGATCTCCTCGACGAAGCTGCCGAGGTCGCGGTCGCCCACGTTGGCCTGCACGAAGACGCGCAGCCGGCCGTTTTCGCTCTGGATCTCGTTGGGCCCGACGACGCGCTTGAAGTCCGCCACCTGGCGCAGCTGGATCGCGGCGCCGGACGGGGTGGGGATGGGAAGCTCGCCGAGCTTCTCGAGGTCCTCGCGGTCGGCCTGCTCGAGCCGGACCGACAGCGGCCAGCGCTCGCGGCCCCGCAGCGTGGTGCCGACGGTGGCGCCGCCGAGACCGGCCTCGACGTAGCGCAGGACGTCGTTGACCCGCAGGCCGAAGCGGCCGAGGTCCTCGCGGCGGACGGCGATCTCAAGGTAGGGCTTGCCCTGCACGCGCGACGGCGCGACGCCGGTGGCGCCCTGCACCTGCTCGACCACGCGTTGCACCTCGAACGCCTTCGCTTGGAGCGCATCGAGGTTGTCCCCAAAGATCTTCACGCCGACCTGTGCGCGGATGCCGGTGCTCGTCATCAGGATGCGGTTCTCGATGGGCTGGAGGAAGCCGGGCGCGTAGCCGGGCACGTTCATCAGCTTCGCGGACAGCTCGGCGATGAGCTTCTGCTTGGTCATGCCCGGGCGCCATTCCGCCGGCGGCTTCAGCATGATGGTAGTCTCGATCATCTCAACGGGCGCGGGATCCGTGGCGGAGTCGGAGCGGCCGAGCTTGCCGGCGGCCGAGACGACCTCGGGCACCGAGCTGATCACGCGGTCCTGCCAGCTCATGATGCGCTGCACCTCGGTCAGCGAGGTGGCCGGCAGCATGACGGGCATGAAGAGCAGCGAGCCCTCCTCCAGCGTTGGCATGAACTCGCTCCCGAACCCGCGGGTGTGGCGGGCGAGGCCGGTCGGGAGGCGGTCGCTGACGGCGCGCGGCAGGCCGAACGCGATCACACAGCACACCGCGAGCAGGGTGCCGGCGAGGCCGAGCACGGTCCGGCGGTGGCCCAGCGCCCAGTCGAGTACGGGCTCGTAGATCCGGAGCAGCGCCTGCATGAGCCAGTTCTCGCTCTCGGGCTTGAACGGGCCGCGCACGAGGATGGTGCAGAACACCGGCACGGCGGTGATGGCCAGGATCACGGCGCCGAGCAGCGCGAAGCTCTTCGTGTAGGCGAGCGGGTGGAAGAGCTTGCCCTCCTGGCCGGTGAGCAGGAACACCGGCACGAACGCGAGGATGATGATCATCATCGAGAAGAACATCGGCCGGCCGACCTGGGTGGCGGCCTCCAGCGTCTGCGCGAACACCTCCGGCGGGGTCAGCCGGCGCTGCAGCGCCTCCTCCGCCCGCTCGCAGTGGCGGATGACATTTTCCGTCATCACGATGCCGGCGTCCACCAGCACGCCGATGGAGATGGCGATGCCGGTGAGCGACATGATGTGCGACGGGATGCCGAACCGGTCCATCAGGATGAACGAGATCAGGATCGAGGCCGGCAGCGGCAGCGTGACAATCAGGATGCTGCGGAAATGGAAGAGGAACAGGATGTGCGCGAGCGTCACGAGGATGATCTCCTCGGTGAGCGCGTGCTTGAGCGTGTCGATCGCGCGGCCGATCAGGTCGCTGCGGTCGTAGAACGGCTGGATGGTCACGCCCGCGGGCAGGCCGGGGGCGAGGGTGGCAAGCCGCGCCTTCACGTCCTCGATCACGCGCCAGGCGTTCTCGCCGTAGCGCATCACCACGATCCCGCCGACGACCTCGCGGCCATTGACGTCGAGCGCGCCGCGGCGAAAGTCGCCGCCGATGCGGACGGTGGCGATGTCGCGCAGGTAGAGCGGGGTGCCGGCGCGCGGTTGGATCACGACGGACTCCAGGTCGGCGGCGCTGTGCACGAGCCCGAGGCCGCGCACGATGAACTCGGCGCCGTTCTCCTCGATGGTCTTGCCCCCGACGTTGCGGTTGCTCGAGGCGACGGCGTCCATCACCTCGCCGAGCATCACGCCGTACTGCTTGAGCTTGAGCGCGGAGACCTCGACCTGCCACTGGCGGATGAAGCCGCCCACGCTGGCGACCTCGGCTACACCGGGCACGGCGGCGAGCTGGTGGTGGATGAACGTGTCCTGCAGCGCGCGCAGCGACCCGAGATCCTGCGCGCCGGACACGTCCTTCAGGTAGTATTGGTAAACCCAGCCGAGGCCGGTGGCGTCGGGCCCGAGGCGGGGGGTGACCTCCGCGGGCAGGAGGCTGCCGAGCGAGTTGAGGCGCTCGAGCACGCGGGTGCGGGCGAAATACGGGTCAACCTTGTCCTCAAAGATGACGGTGAGGAACGAGAAACCGAACATCGAGGTGGCGCGGACGGACTTCACGCCGGCGAGGCCCTGCAGCGCGGAGCTGAGCGGGTAGGTGACCTGGTCCTCGACCTCCTGCGGGCTGCGCCCCGGCCAGTCGGCGTAGACGATGACTTGGTTCTCGGACAGGTCGGGGATGGCGTCGATCGGCACGCGCTGGAGCGCGACCACGCCCCAGGCGCAGAGGGCGATGAAGCCGCTGAGCACCAGAAAGCGGTGGTGCAGCGACCAGGTGATGATGCGGTTGATCATGGCGGGGGAGGGCGCCGGGCGCTCAGTTGAGTTCCTCGCCGCACGTCTGCATGGCGGAACCGAAGAAGGGGTTTTTCACGTCGGGACCGCGCGACAACCAGCGACCGGTGCCCAGCACCGGCGACATCGGGCACTGGAAGACGTGCAGACTCTCGCGCTTCGGGAGCTGCGCCGTGCGCGCGATGTCGGTCAACTCGGTGGTGAACGGCTCGAAGCTGCGCCGGGCGGCGCGCAGGTCGGCCGGGTGGCCGAGGGTGCCCTTGAATTTCGCGAGCGGGCCGCGGGCGGCGTCCGCGCTGCCGGCGAGATAGGACTCCAGCGCGGCGGTGAGGGCGGGAAGCTGCTGCTGGTAGCCGGCGAAATCGTCGGTGGCGAGGCGGAGCGCGGCGTCGGCGGCGGCGAAGGCGAGGACCTTGAGCTGGGCGTAACCCGCGTCGGCGACCGGCTCGGCCGCCGGGGGCGCGGCGGCGGCGGGGGCGGCCGGGGTGGCGTCGCCCGTCGTGGCTGCCCGGGCCAGCTGCGCCTGGCCGTCGAGCAGGAGGCCGCCCTCGGTGACCACGCGATCGCCGGCCTTGAGCCCGGCCACCACCTCGGCGGTGTCGTCGCCGATGCGCCCGAGCCGCACGCGCCGCGCGAGGTAGGCGTGGTTCGCCTGCTCGAGAAACACGATGGGCTCGGCCCCGTGCTGGAGCACGGCCGTCCGCGGTACGACCAGCACGTCCGGCACCTCGAGCCGCACGCGGGCGAGCCCGGTCTGCTTGTGCAGGAGTGCGCGGTCGCGGTTCGGGAGGATGACCCGGACCTTGGCGGTGCGGGTCTGCTCGTTGACGTTGGGATCGATGAAGGCGATCGGGGCCGTGAGGACGCGGCCGGGCAGCGAGGCGACGCTCACCTCGACGGCGAGGCCGGGGTGCAGCCAGGCCAGGTCGGGCTCGTAGGCGTCGAAGACAAACCACATCGACGAAAAGTCGCCGATTTCGAAGAGCCGGTCGTTGGTCTGGACGTACTGCCCCTCGTAGGCGGCGCGGGAGACCACCGTGCCGGACATGGGGGCGCGGACGTTGACCATGGCCACGGGCTCGAGGGTGTGCTCGAGGATGCCGATCTCCTCGCCGGTCAGACCGAGCTCGAGCAGGCGCTCGCGGGCGCCCGATTTTTCGGATTCCGGGAAGGCGCTGCCGGCCCGCAGCCGTTCGATGTACTGGCGCTGCGCGGTGAGCATCTCCGGGCTGTAGATCACGGCGAGCGGCGCGCCCTCCGCGACCTCCTCGCCGACGAAATTGACCCCGAGTTTCTCCACGCGGCCCGGCACCCGGGCGGCGAGGATCCGGTGGCGGGTGTCGTCGTCCTCGACGATGCCGTTGACGCGCAGCGTGCGGACCAGCGTGGTGCGGGTGACCGCGGCGGTCTGCACGCCGATGACGCTGGCCCCGGCGGGGGTGAGCGTGACGACATTGGGGTCGGCGGCGGCCGCGGAGTCGCCGGCGGCGACGAGGTCCATGCCGCAGATGGTGCATTTGTCGCCCGCGTGGTCGGACTTGATCCACGGGTGCATCGGGCACTGGAAGACGGCGGTGCCGGCGGCCGGCAGGGAGAGGACGGTCGCCGCGAACAGGAAGAGGGAAAGGATGGTTTTCATGGCTGGTTTCGGAAAGTCAGAGACACGGAGGCACTATCGAAAACGCGCACACCGCAGTGCACGCGGATCAGATCACAGCGTGGTCCGTGCCAAGGCACGGACACACCGCAGGCCGGGATCTCAGAGCAGGCGACTGCAGTGCGCCGTGAACAAAGGCGCACTCGCAACCGAAGCCACCCGGGCGGGTGACATCGCCGCGGCCGGGACGGCCGCCGGCGCAACCAACGCAGCGAAGAAATTCTCAACGACCCGCCGGGGGGCCGGGGCGGCGCGGCGAACCTCAACCGTGGCAAGCTGTGCCGGCTGACCGAGGGCGCACCGCACGGGCGAGGAAACCGGTGTCGCCGGGCAGCTCGGCATGCCGCAGGAACCGTCGTCCCCGCAGCAGCAACATGACCGGTGCGCCTTGACCGCAAACGTCGCCGGTTGCACCTGCACGAGGGCGGTGCCAACCATGGCGAGAATCAGCCAGACGAGGTGTTTCATGAGACGACGATAATCTCGTCCAAGCGCGCCCGGCAGGCAAATGGAATTACTGCGCCAATGTTGCCCAAAACCATGCAGGATTTGTGCGGCCGTTACGGGGCCAGGGCAAAAGTCAGGCTGGCCCAGGAGCTTTCCCAGTCGAGGCCGGGGACGTCCTTGAGCGGAACCATGTGCACGAGGCTGATCATCCACGGGCCGGCGGCGGCGAGATCGAAGGCGACGACGCCGGCGGAGTCGGTCTGGGCCTTGAGCTCGACGAGTTTGACTCCCGCATGATGCCACGCGCGCACCGTGGCGCCGGCGAGGGGCTGTCCCTTGAAGAGGATGGTGAATGCCACCCGGCTGCCAGCGGGCGCGGCGAGCGGATCGGTCACCGGGACGATCTCGAGGCGCTGGCCGGTATGGATGGCAAAGGTGGCGTCGCTCTTGTCACCCGCGAGCACGAGGGTCTTGACGAAGCGCTGGTAGCGCTCCCGACCGGGCAGCTGGTCCTGCCCGGCTGCATGGCGCGAGACGGCGACGTGCTCCAGGCCGTCCTCGGTGAGGTAGGCGAGGAATTTGTCGGGCGGGAGCGTGATGGTGCTGGGCTGGCTGTCGTAGGCGAGCAGGTGCGTGCCGGGCGTGGCAAGGCCGAGGGCGAGCGAGTCGATCCCGGGTGCAGCGGGCACCTGTGCGAGCAGGTCGCCCGTGCCGGCGGCGGAAAAGTGGCGCAACGCGGCGGCGCGGTCGGTGCGAAATGGGCGGACCTCGCCGGAAAAATTCTCGCCGACGCGCAGGCCCAGATGGACCGGGGCGCCCGGCGCCACGGCAAACGCGTCCGGCTCGAGCCAGCATTCATGGGCCAAGAGCGGGGCGGCCAGGACCAGACCGAGCAAAAGATAGAATCGTAGATTCATAGCGTGGAGAGAGGGAGGAAGTGGCATGTGAGGAATGTTGTACACCTGGCTGGATGACAAGCGGGGCGGTTCATCATCTACAGCCGCCAACGCAGGCCGGCGGAGAGCAGCCACTTGGGCTCGAGCTGCAGGCCGTTGACGCGCTGGTAGACCGGGAGCTGCACGAAGACGAAGGCACTGGTGCGGCCGGCGAGTTCCGCTGTCACGCCGGGGCTCAGGTAGACCGTTGTGCCGCCACTGTTGGCGGTGTCACCCGCGCCGCCGTGCTCGTGGCCCTCGGCCTTGACGTTCAGCTGGAGTTGCGGGGTGAAACGGCTGGAGTTCAGCCAGCGGACGCCGCCGCTGAGTGTGACGCTCGCCGACGGCAGAAAATCGGCGCGGGCGGCGAGGGGTTGGTCCAGCATGGCCTGGACGAAGCAGCCGATGTTTTCCGCCGGGCGCGTGAACCACGAGGCGCCGGCCAACAGGTCGGTAGTCCCGGTGCCGAGCTGGAGACCGCGATCGAGAAGTTCGCCGGCCTGCGGGCCCGCGGCGAAGTTCTGGTCGAAGCGGCCGGTGGGCAGTTTCAGGCCGAACTGTACGCTGAAGCTCTGTTCAGCGGTGAAACTTTGATAGCGGGCCAGCAGCCGGAAATCGCCCAGGCCGCTGGCGTGCGACGTGGAGATGTCGGTGTCGCCCGCCGCAATCGTGGTGTGGTAGCGGTCGTGGAAGGGCACCGAGACGGTCACGGCCCAGGAGGCGTTGGCCACGTAGTTCAGGTCGAGCCACGCATTGCGGTTGAGGGTGCGCTGCTGGATTTCGTCGCTGTTGGGGAACGTGATCTTCGAACGGTCCACGTTGTCGGTGCCGGAGCGCAGCTCGGTCTGGTTGGAATACTCGTAGCGCAACCCGGCCTCAAAGCCGGGCAGCATGGCGTAGCCTTGGTCGGCCCAGTCGGAACTGAGCGAGCAGCCGCAGACGGAACAGCCGGGAGCGGCGGTCGTGCCGGCGGTAAACGCGAGCGTCGCCAGCGTCAGGGCGGGGAATAAACGGGTCAGGTGGCCGGTGCGATGACCGGGCCGGGAGAAGGAAGGGAAGGGCATAAAAAATGAGTGGGATGGACGTGCAAAAGCAGGCGGAGAAAACCGGGCCGGGGCCCGGCAAAGCGGAAGCCAGCGCGAAAACGCGCGGTCAAAGGCGGCCCACCTGATCAGGCGGGAACGCGGCGTGCGCCGGAGCGCAGCAATTTCAGGCCGCCACTCGCGGCGGCGGGAGTGGCGGCGCGGTGCGGTCCGCACTCAACGGCGCTGATCCGGCCGGGACGACTCCCACGCAGTTGGACGCGGGCGAGGCAAACACGAGCACGCTGGGCGCGCTCACCAAAAAGATTTTCGCAGGCGCCTTGGTGCCGGGCACCTTGGCGTTGTCGGCATCCTGCTGCTCCTTGGCGTGGTGCACCAATGCGCAGACGCCGCACATGGCCTCGCCCGAAAAGGTCTGCTTCACGGCCCGCAGCAGCGGCATCGAGCGCGAGTAGGTTGCGATCATGCGGCCCCAGCCGAAGGTCTGCACCAGGTCCCAGTGGCTGCCCGTGGCGAGCAGCCACGCGGCGAGCGTCAGGACGAGGGAGAGTCGGCGGCGCATGTCGCGGGCGAGCAAATGTGCGGACCGGCGAGGTTCAAGCCAATTGCGCGGTATCCGCAGGCCGGCTTCTGCTCAGGTCACGGTGCGCAATTGCTTACTCTCAACGCGGCGCTTCGCGGCAAAACTCCCGGAAAACCTCGAGCATGTACTCGTAGTTCTCGAGCGGCATGCCGGGGAAGATCGTGTTGGAGGTGGAGAAGATGTAGCCGCCACCCGGGCTGCCGTGCTCGAGGCAATACCGGGCCGACCGGCGGATCGCCTCCCGCGGGCCATCCTGCAGCAGGTTGCATTGCACATTGCCCATCAATGCCATCCGGCCGTAGGTGAGCCGCTTGACCACGGCCAGGTCCATGCCGGCCATCGGGTCCAGCGACTGGAGCGCGTGCGGCTCGCAGGCCAGGATCTGGTCGAGCACGGACATGAGGTTGCCGTCGCTGTGAAAGAACGCGAGGGCGCCGCGCTGCTTCACGCGCGCGACCAGCCGCGCCAGATACGGCGTGACGATCTCCCGGAAGTCGGCCGGCGAGCAGAAGGTGCCGCCGTTGAAGGCCACGTCGTGGGGCAGGTAGATGAAGTCCGCCCCGGCCTCCACCAGCCGGTCAATCCGCCCGCAGGCATCCTGGCAACGGCGCTCGGCCTCGGCGTGGATCAGGTCGCGGCGTTCCGCCAGGTCGGTGGCGAACTGTTCCCAGTCGTCGATCTGGTCGATGCACCACAACCCGGCGCCGACGATGCCGCCGATGGCAATTTGCCCGCCGAACGCGCGCGCGGCGGCGCGCACGCCCGCGGGATCGCCCCACGGCCAGTACACGGCCAGGGCGTCCCACTGGTATCGCTCCACGATGCGCTGGTAGATCTCGATGCACGTCGCGATCTTGCGGTCCCGGTCGGTCCCCCAGTCGTTCCGGTCGGGGAACTGCAACCCGAACGCCTCCCGTTCCAGCTCAAACATGGCCTCAAAATGCGGCGGCCGGTCCGGCGTTTCGAACCGCAGCGTTTTTTGGAATCGTTCCTTGCCGGTCATGCTGGTCGGGGAAAAGTTGGCGTCGCCCTCAGGTCACGGTGCGCAGCTGCACGCTGTCCACCAGGCGGTCGAGCGAGAGGATGTCGGTGGCGACGATCAGCTTGTCCCCGGGCGCGATGCGGCCCGCCCGGCGGAGGAGGGCGAGGGCGTTCTCGATGGTGGCGTCGGGCTCGTTCGCGAGCGGCATGAGGAACGGCTCGACCGCGCGCACCAGCCGCAGCTGGCGCTGGAGCATCGGCGAGGGCGTGAAGGCGAAGATGGGGGCGCGGGCCGGGCGGAGGGCGGCGAGGCCGTGGGCCACGAAGCCGTGCCGGGTGAACGTGAGGATCTTGGAATTCGGGATCTGGTTCGCGAGCACGACGGCGGAGTGCAGCACCTTCATCCGCTCGCCGGTGAAGACCGTGGGTTCGAACTTCTCCAGGTCGTCCTCGGCCTCGATCCGGCGGGCGATCTTGTCGAGCATCTGCACGCACTCGACCGGGTATTTGCCGACGGTCGTCTCGCCGGAGAGCATCACGCAGTCGGCGAACTCATAGACGGCGTTGGCGACGTCGGTGATCTCGGCCCGGGTGGGCACGGGCTGTGTGATCATCGACTCGAGCATGTGGGTCGCGACGATGACCGGCCGGCCCTGGGCGAGGCAGGCCCGCACCGCGCGGCGCTGGATGACGGGCAGTTCCTCGAACGCGCACTCGATGCCGAGGTCGCCGCGGGCGACCATCAGGGCGTCGCACGCGGCGACAATCTCGTCGAGGTTGGCGATGGCGGACTGGTCCTCGATCTTGGCAACGATGCGGACGCTGGACTTCTGCTCCGCGAGGAAGGTGCGCAGCTGCTGCACGTCCTTCGCCTCGCGCACGAACGAGAGGGCGACGAAATCGATGCCCGCCGCGAGTCCGACCAGCGTGTCGGCGCGGTCCTTCGCGGTGAAGGCGGGCAGGTTGACCCGCACGCCGGGGAGGTTGATGTGGCGGCGGGAGCTGAGCTGGCCGGGGATGAGGACGCGGCAGCGGAGGTGCGCGGCGCTCTTGGCCAGCACCTCGAGGCGCAACAGGCCGTTGTCCACGAGCACGATGGCGCCGACCTCGACGTCGTTGACGAGGTTCGCGTAGTTCACGTCCACCGAGCGGACCTCCTCGCCCGAGCCGGGCTCGGCCCCGGGTTTCACGGTGAAGTCGAAGATCTCCCCGGCCTTGAGCTCGATCGGCGCGGCCAGGTCGCCGGTGCGGATCTCCGGCCCCTTGATGTCCATCATGATGGCGACCTCGCGGCCGAGGCGCGCGCTGACGGCGCGGATGCGGCGGATCACGTCGCGCGTCCAGTCGTGGGTGGCGTGCGCCATGTTGAGGCGGACGACGTCGGCGCCGGCGCGGAACATCTGCTCCAGCATCGCCTCGCTCTCGGTGGCCGGACCGAGGGTGAAGATGATCTTGGTGCGGCGAAAGGAGTCGGCGCTCATGGCCGGCCAGACTGCGGGAAGCGTGCCAGCCGCGCAAGTGCGCCGCGGCCCGTGACCAGTTTGTCACCGGCGGAATGGATGTGGCACGGGTCTCCTGACCCGTGGGTTCGGAGAACACGGGTCGGGAGACCCGTGCCACGATGGATTTTTTCGAGTCATCGCCGGGGTTCAGCTGGACGTTGGGCGCGGGCTCGCCTTTGCTGCGCCCTTCTTCCCCCACCACCGCCCGCCATGTCGTCCCTTGGAATCGTCGCCATCTGTCTCTTCACCGTCATCGGGATTTATTTCTACAACAACCCGCTCAAGCACGGGCCGTGGTTCCTGAGCCGGCGGTTCATCAACTGGTTTCCGCTGGGGATGACGTACTCGTTCCTCTACATGGGGCGCTACAACCTGACGGTGGCGAAAAACGCGTTCGGCACGCTGATGTCGAACGAGGACTTCGGCCTGATCTTCGCGGCGGGCACGGGCGTGTATGCGTTCTCGTTCCTCGTGAACGGGCCGCTGGTGGACAAGATCGGCGGCAAGAAGGGCATCATCATTGCCGCGCTCGGCGCGTCGCTGGCCAACCTCATCCTCGGCGTGATCACCTGGCTGGTGCTGACCGGCCGCACGGCGATCCCGCTGTTCTGGCCGTTTGTCGTGACCTATTCGCTGAACATGTATTTCCAGAGCTACGGCGCGGTCTCGATCATCAAGGTGAAGGCGAACTGGTTCCACGTGCGGGAACGCGGCGTGTTCGGCGCGATCTTCGGCACGCTGATCTCGTTCGGCGTGTATTTCGCGTTCGAGTGGGGCCAGTCGATCGTGAACCTGACGAAGGTCGCGGCGGGGGCGGACAGCCCGGTCTCGACGCTGCTCCGGTGGATCTTCGTGCCGAGCGGGGCGGTGCACGACGCGACCTGGGCGGTGTTCTTTGTCCCGGCGGCCATCCTGCTCGTCTGGCTGGTGCTCGACGTGTGGCTGATCAAGGAAACGCCGGAGGGCGCCGGGTTCCCGCATCTCGACACGCACGACGCGTCGTCGGGCCACATGCACGAGACGTACTCGACGATGGACCTGCTGAAGAAGGTCTTCCTCAGCCCGCTGATGCTGATGCTCGGCGGCGTCGAGCTGACCGCCGGCGTGCTGCGCAACGGCATCATGCAGTGGTACACCATTTTCTCGAAGCAGGTGCCGCAGCCCGGCGCGGAGGCCATCATCGGCAACTGGGGCCTGCTGCTCTGCCTGTTCGGCATCGTCGGCGGCTTCGCGGGCGGGCTGATCTCGGACAAGTTCTTCCAGTCCCGGCGCGGGCCGCCGGCGGCGATCTTCTCCATGTTCATGCTCATGATGGCGGCGGTCATGGCGATGAACCTCTTCAAGCTCCCGTTCGTGGTCGGCGTCGCGGCGCTGCTGATCGTGGCGGCGGTGACCGGCGTGCATTCGCTGATGTCGGGCACGGCGGCGGCGGATTTCGGCGGCCGCAAGGCGACGGCGACGTGCTCGGGCATCGTCGACGGCTGTGTTTACCTCGGCAGCAGCGTGCAGTCGGTGTGCGTCGGCTTCCTGACCGGCACGAGCTGGACCGGCCACAACTGGCAGTGGTGGCCGATCTTCCTGATGCCGTTCGCCCTGGTGGGCGGCATCGTCGCGTGGCGGCTCTGGAACGAGCTGCCCGCCGCCACCCGGAAATACATCAACGAGCACGAGACGAAGCAGGCTCCGGCCGGTCACTCGAAGTCGTAGAACGGCGTGCCCTTGCCGGCCGCTTAGGCCGCTCGCCGCGCACGCCGTGACGGTGACAACCCGGTAAATTCTCGTGCACTGGGGCGCGTTTCGCGTTCAGCTACAGGATGATGAGTGCTTCGTCCGTCGCCCCGCAGGACAACAAGGCTGCCCAGCCAAAGCTGCCCCCTGGCTTCCGGGCCCGCCGCGGGTTGAACTGGGCGGTCGTCGGCCTCACCTACACCAGCTTTTACCTGTGCCGGTATAATTTTTCCTACGCGAACAAGTCGATCAGCGACGAGTTTCATTTTTCGAAGGGCGACATCAGCACGATCCTGTCGTGCCAGTTCGTCGCCTATGGGTGCGGCCAGATCATCAACGGCCTCCTCACCGACCGGATCGGCGGCAAGCGCGCGATGCTGATCGGCGCGGCCGGCACGGTCACGATGAGCCTCGCGTTTGGGGCGGCGTCGTTTTGGGGCCTGCTGTGGCTCTTCGCCCTGCTGTGGGGCATCAATGGCTACATGCAGGCGTTCGGGGCGCCCGGGTTCATCAAGATCAACAGCGCGTGGTTCAGCGAACGGGAGCGCGGCACCTTCGCGGGGATTTTCGGGTGCATGATCAACCTGGGCCGGCTGCTCGCGAACAATCTGCTCCCGTCGCTCCTCGCCGGCTTTGTGTTCCTCGGGATGTGGTCGGTGCCGCCGCAGCACTGGCGCTGGCTGTTCTGGATTCCCGCGGGGATTGCCGCGCTCGTGGCGGTGCTGCTCGCGGTGTTCGTGCAGGACACGCCGGAGGAGTGCGGCTTCCACCAAGCGTTTCCGGGCGAGGCGGATCACGCCGATCACGAGACGAAGGCGGAGATCTGGACGGTCTTCCGGATCATCGTGAGCAACCCGATCGTCTGGATCATGGCGGTGGCGTATGCGACCACCGGCGCCGTGCGCCAGAGCATCGACCAGTGGTTCCCCCGCTATTTTGAGGAGGTGCATCACCTTGCGATGACGGGCGCGAAATTCCAGTGGCTCGGCTTCCTGATCCCGTTCGCCGCGTCGGCCGGCTCGCTGCTCTCCGGGTGGATCTCGGACCGGTTTTTCCAGGCGCGGCGCGCCCCGGTCGCGGCCATCATCTACTTCACGCAGGTCGGCGTCACGTTCGCCGCCGCGCAGGTGACGTCGGTCAACTGGGCCCTGGTGTTTTTCGTGCTGATTGCCTTCACCGTGAACTCCACGCACTCGCTGCTCGGGCCGGCGGCGGCGATGGACATCGGCGGCCGCAAGATGGCCGCGTTCGCCTCCGGGATCATCGACTCGTTTCAATATTTTGGCGCCGCGCTCGCCATCAAGGGCCTCGGCTGGGTGCTCGACCACTACGGGTGGGACTACTATTTCTATTACCAGGTGCCGTTCGGCCTGCTGGGCGGGTTACTGATGTATTCCATTGCGCACCGGCGGAGCCTGAAAAAGGGCCACACGCACTGAACGCGGCGGGTCCGCGCGTTACCCCAGTTCGTAGAACGGCGTGCCCTCGCCGGGTCCGACGATCGCGAAGTCGCACGCGGTCAGGGTCAGGCGCACGCCGGCGAGCGCGCGCTCGACCGCCGCGGGGGAATTGCAGTCGCGCGAGAGGTGCGTGAGGTAGACCCGCCGCCAGCGCGGGCTGGCCACGGCCGCCAGCAGCTCGCGCACCCCGTCGTTGGAGAGATGGCCGTGCCGGCCGGCGATGCGCTGCTTGGTGGCCCAAGGCCGCTTGGGATCGGCCTTGAGCAGCTCGGGGCAGTGGTTGGCCTCGACCACCAGCACCTCGCATTCGCGAATGTGCTCCTGGATGTGCTGCGGCGCATGGCCGAGGTCGGACAAGAACGCCAGCGAGCGCCGCGGCGCGAACAGGTCGCCCTCCAGGCCGGCGGTGAAGCGGAACCCGACCGGCTCCTGGGCGTCGTGCGGCACGGTGAAACTTTCCACCTCGAGGTCGCGGAAGCGGAAGCGGGCGCCGGTCTCGAAGATCTGCCAGTCCGGCCGGTGGCTGAGGCCGGCCTGCACGGCGCGCGCGGTGGCGGCATTGGCGAAGACCCGGATATGGGGGTGCTTTTTCAACCCCTCGATGCCGGCGGCATGGTCGCCGTGCTCGTGGGTGAGAAAGATGGCGTCGATCCGGTCGAGCGACTCGCCGGCGGCCGTGAGGAGCGCGGCCAGTTTCCGCGCCGAGAAGCCCGCGTCCACCAGCACGCGCGCCCCCCCGGTCTGCAGCAGGGCGCTGTTGCCCGAGCTGCCGCTGCCGAGGATGCAAAACCGCATGGCCATGATTGACCCGAGCAAGCGCACCGCCGGGCCGGTCACAAATCAAATCTCCAGCGCCGGCGGGCGCCGGGCCCGCCCCCGCGCTACTAACTGCGCCGGCGCATTGACCGGCGGCGGTTTTTGGCTACCTCTGTCGCCCCATGTCCGCCTCGCCTGCCCGCCGCCAAGCCCCCGCCGCCCGCGCCCCGCGCGTGCTGACGGGCACCGTCTGCATCACCCGGCAGGTGCATTTCAACTCGGCGCACCGGCTCTACAACCCGACGCGCAGCCTGGCGTGGAACCAGAAGCAATACGGGCTCTGCACCAATCCGCACTGGCACGGGCACAACTATGTCCTCGAGGTCACGGTGCAGGGGACGCCCGATCCCGTGACCGGCTACCTGATCGACCTGGGCGAGCTGAAACGGATCCTGCACCGGGCGGTGGTGGACCGCTGCGACCACCGGAACCTGAACGAGGAGGTCCCGTTTTTGCGCGGCATCATTCCTTCCACCGAGAACCTGGTCATCGCGTTCTGGAACGAGATCGCGCCGCACATCAAGACCGGCCGGCTGCATTGCGTGCGGCTCTACGAAACCCCGCGCAACTTTGCCGAGTACCACGGACCGGACGCCACCTGACTCTCCCGTGCCAGCTAATCCCGCTCTGGCGGGACTACGGTTATCGTCCCAACCGCCTGGCCGTTTGAAACGCCCAAAAACGACATGAAGAAAAAACCGATGTATCTCCACCGCTCCGCGGATGGAACCCCCGCGCGCATCCGGCACGCCTACGACGCCAAGTTCCAGGCGACGGCCGCATACCGGGCCACGCTGCCCGACATGATGGAGGCATCGCTCACCGCCATCCGGGGCTCCCGCGTGCCGATCCAGCAGGTCGGCATCCATAATTTCCGCCTGCCGCTCAACTACCGCACCAAGACCGGCCGGAAGCTCACGCTCGAGACCAGCGTCACCGGCACCGTCTCGCTGCAGGCCGAACTCAAGGGCATCAACATGAGCCGCATCATGCGCTCGTTCTATGACCACAAGGACGGGATCATCACCGGCGAGTGGATGGGCAAGATCCTCAAGGCCTACCTCCGCAAGGTGGACAGCAAGGACGCCCGCCTGAAGGTGGCGTTTTCGTACCCGATGCTCCGGCCGAGCCTGCGCAGCGGGCTGGCGGGCTGGCAGTACTACGACGTCGCGTTCGAGGGGGTCATGACCCACGCCGGCCACTACCGCCGCTTCATCCATTTCGATTTCGTCTACTCGTCGGCCTGCCCGTGCTCCGCCGAGCTGGCCGAGCACGCGCGCGACCGGCGCGGCGCCTACACCGTGCCGCATTCGCAGCGCAGCAAGGCGCGCATCACCATCGAGGAGGCCGAGGGCAGGAAAATCTGGATCGAGGACGTGCACGCCCACTGCCTCAACGCGCTCCAGACGGAGACGCAGGTGATGGTGAAGCGCGAGGACGAGCAAGCCTTTGCCGAGCTCAACGGCGCGCACCTGAAGTTTGTCGAGGACGCCGCGCGGCTGCTCTATCGCGAGTTCAACGCCGACCCGCGCATCCGGGACTTCCAGATCGCGTGCTCGCACCTCGAGTCGCTGCACTCGCACGACGCCGTGAGCGTGATCTGCAAGGGCGTGAAGGGCGGCTTCGCCGCCGACTTCATGGACTTCGGCTCGCTGCTGTGCTGATCATCCCACGCCCATGAGCAAACCTGTTGTCCTTATCACCGGCGCCTCGCAGGGGATTGGCGCCGCGCTCGCCCGCGTCTTTGCGCGGGCCATCCCCGGCGTGCGGCTGGCGCTGGTGGCGCGCAATGCGCGGAACCTCGGCACCGTGGCCCGCGCCTGTGTGAAGCTCGGCGCCACCGCGGAGGCGTTTGCCTGCGACGTGGCCGACGAGGCCTCGGTCGCGGCGATGGCGCGGGGCGTGCAGCGGCGCTTCGGGGCGGTCGACGTGCTGATCAACAATGCCGGCAAGTTCACCGCCGCGCCGTTCACGAAGATGCGCGTGGCGGATTTCGACCGGATGATCGCGGTGAACCTTCGCAGCGTGTTCCTGGTGTCGCGGGCCTTCGTGCCGGCGATGGCGCGTCGCCGCCGCGGCGACGTGTTCAACATGAGCTCGATCGCCGGGCTCATCGCCTATCCGGGCGGCGCGGGCTACAGCGCGGCCAAATTCGGCGTGACCGGCCTGTCGAAGGTCATGCGCGCCGAGCTGAAGGACTGGGGCGTGCGGGTGTGCTGCGTCCATCCGGGCGCGACGTTCTCGCCCTCGTGGCGGGGCAGCGGCGTGCCGGCGGCTCGGATGATGCCGGCGGCGGACGTGGCGCGCGCGTTCCTGGACATTTACCGGCTGTCGCGGCGCACGGTCGTGGAGGAGATCGTCCTCAGGCCGCAGCAGGGCGATCTGTAGGCGCGCGGAAAAAACGCCGCACGTAGAGCAGGTAGCCGAGCCAGATCACCATGCTCAGGAGGCTGAGCCACAGGATCGAGCCGTTGCGGAGCATGGGATTGTGTTCCATCAGCTCCAGCTGCCGCTGGGGCAGGCCCATCTGCCGGTAGAAATCAATCAGGCCGATGCGCTGGAAGGTCAGCAGCGACGAGCTCCACAGCACCAGGGTGCCGACCGTGTAGATCCACCACGTGCGCAGATCGAGCCGGTAGAATCCCCGGGCCGCGTAGACCAGGAAGGCGGCCATCGCGAGCCAGAGCACCCGGGCCGGCCAGCCCTGCAGCACGATGCCGGCGAGCGGAAACACCCGGCCATAGGTGGGCAGGATGGCCAGCAGGATCGCCGCGGCGAACACCTTCAGCAGGCAGAGCGCCAGCACGGGCAGGGGGCAGCGGTCGGTCCAGCGCTCGACGGGGTCCCGCGCCTCGCAGGTCCGGCGCACATGCGGGCTGCGGTAGAACAGCACCGCGATGCCGGGGATCACGATGTAGATCACGAACGTGGTCGCGATCGCCACCACCTTGACCATCACCAGCGCGCCCGGGGGCAGGGTCTGGCCCTGGGCCCGCAGGGTGGCGCCGATCGAGTTCATCGCCAGGAACACGGCGGGCATCGCCACCAGGCCGATGATCAGCCCGATCCAGCCCAGGCAGAGGAGGAGCGCCCGCGCCCAGCGCTTGGCGAGCACGGAGCCCACTCCCAGCCAGATCAGCACGACCGCCATCAGGCCGTAGACCGCCGCACTGATCACGGCGGCGGACGTGTCAAAGTCCGTGCCCAGTTGCCGGGCCGCCATCATCTGCCCGAAGAAGGCCAGGGGCACGAGCAGGGCGCAGCAGGCGCCGATCAGGATGGCAAAGACGCCGAAGACAATGAGGCCGGTGCGGCGATCCTGGTAGGTGGGCTGGACGGGGGGCAGGGCGGGGTTGTCCATGGCCAACGGCATAGCCGGCGGCGGGAGGCAAGCCAAGGCAGATTCATGCCGCGGCCCGGGCGCCGGGTGCCCGGCGCCGCCGGCCGGACGGTTTGATGTTGTCGCGGACCGGCGGGTGGGCATCGCTTGCACCCTCCCCATGAAATCACGGAAATTTCGCGTTGGCATCATCGGCGGCGGCGGCATCGCCCAGGCCGTTCACATCCCCGGTTGGAGAAATCTCCCCGAGGTCGAAATCGCCGGCATCGCCGACGTCTCGGAGGCGACGGCGAAAAAGGCCGCCGCGGTGGCCGGGGGCGTCCCGATCTTCACTGACTACCGCGAGCTGCTGAAGCTCGACCTCGATGCGGTCGACATCTGCACGCCGAACAAGGTGCACACGCCCGCGGCCCTCGCCGCGCTGAATTCCGGCCGGCACGTCCTTTGCGAAAAACCCCTCGCGGTCACGACCGCGGAGGTGCGCGAGATGGGCAAGCTCGCCGACAAGAAGAAGCTCAAGCTCATGACCGCGCAGCACCAGCGCTTCACCCAGGGCGGCGTGGCGGTGAAGGCCTGGGTCGACGCCGGCAACCTCGGCGAGGCCTACCACGCGCGTGTCCGCGCCATGCGCCGCGCCTGGCTGCCACCCTCGCCGGGTTTCATCGACGCCAGCCTCGCCGGCGGCGGCCCGTGCATGGACATCGGCGTGCACGCCCTCGACCTCTGCCTCTGGCTGATGGGCTTCCCCAAGCCCGTGCGCGTTTCCGGCACGTCGAAGACGGTCTTCGCGAAGGGCCACGACATGCCCAACCAGTGGGGCGAGTGGGACCGTGCGCGTTACTCCGTCGAGGATTTTGCCGCGGGCATCGTGCATTTCGACAACGGCGCGACCCTCATGCTCGAGGCCGCGTGGATGTGCCACCAGGTGGAAAACGAGGAGCTGCTCGCCCAGATCTTCGGCAAGAAGGGCGGCGTGAAGTGGCCGAGCGCGGAGTTCGCCACTGTCACCAACGGCACCTTCGCGCAGGGCACCCTGACGCACCCGGTGCAGGTGCCTCACCCGCACTGGAACGAGATCGCGGCGTTCGTGGACTGCGTGACGAACAACAAGCCCTCCCCCGTGCCGTGGACCGAGACGATCAAGGTCATCGGCATCCTCGAGGCGGTCTACGCCTCGTCGGCGCAAGGCCGGGAGATCACGCTCAAGCTCTGACCGGGAGGCCGGCCCGCCTGCGGAGTAACTTGCCAGCCCGGATGGGGCCGGGCACAAACAGGGCGCATGCCTGAGCCGCGCCAGACGATCCTCGTCGTGGAGGACGAACCGCCGATTGCGGAAACCATCGTCTACGCGCTGCAGACCGAGGGCTGGGCCGTGCTTTGGAAGACGACCGGCCGCGACGCCCTGGCGGTGATGCAGGACCAGCCCGTCGCGCTGGTCGTCCTCGACGTCGGACTGCCCGACATGAGCGGGCTGGATGTCTGCCGCGAAATCCAGCGGCGCGGGCCGGTCCCGGTGATCTTCCTGACGGCGCGCAGCAGCGAGGTGGACCGGATTGTCGGGCTCGAACTCGGGGCCGACGATTACGTGGCCAAGCCGTTCAGCCCGCGCGAGCTGACCGCGCGCGTCCGCGCCGTGCTGCGCCGCGCGCGCGGCCCGGATCCGGCCGCCACCGCCGCCACCGGCGGGTGGTCGCACGATGCGGCCCGCTGCCGCATCACCTACACCGGCAAGGTGCTCGATCTCACCCGCAACGAATACCGGCTGCTTTCCGTCCTGCTGGCGGCACCCGGCCGGGTCTTCAGCCGCGACCAGCTGATGACGGCGGCGTGGGACGATCCGGGCGCGGCGCTCGACCGCACGGTGGATGCGCACATCAAGATGCTCCGGGCGAAACTCCGCGAGGCGGCGCCGGCCGCCGATCCGATCGTGACGCACCGCGGCCTGGGCTATTCGCTGCGCGAGCCATGAAAATCCGCACCGCCATCTTCACCGTCTACGTCGCGGCGTCGGCGGTGGGCTTGGCCGTGCTGATGCGCTACAACCTGGCGGAAGTGCGGCCGCGCTATGTGGCGTCGCTGCAGCACGGTCTCGCGGACGCCGCCCGGCTGCTCGCGGTGACCTGGACCGGCCAGCCCGTCCCGGACGCGGCGGCGCTGCGGGCCGCCCAGGCGGGACTGCGCGTGCGGCTGGTGGCGGGCGACGGCGCCTTGCTCCTCGACACGGTCGAGCCGGCCGCGCCCGTGGCCGACGGCTATGGGGTCTCCTCTGCGCGGAAACTGGCGCGCCGGGTCGGGGACAATCTCATCGATGGGGAGCGCGACCCGACGGAGACGGAGATCATGGCGGCGGCGCCGGTCACCCTGGCGGGCGGTCGCACCGCCACGCTCGTGCTTTCGCGTTCCATCCGCAGCGTCAACGCCGTGATCTGGGCCGAGCGGAAAAAACTCGCCGGCATGGCGCTGCTGATCGCCGGCGTGATGCTGGTGGCGGGCTGGTGGCTGGCGTCGCGCCTGACGCATTCGCTGGAACGGCTCACGGTTTACGCCCAGGGCGTGCGCGATGGCCGGGCCGGGCCGCCGCCGACCTCGCGCGCCACGGAGATCGCGGCTCTGGCCCAGGCGTTTGAGGAAATGCGCGACGCGCTCGAGGGCCGGCAGCACGCCGAGCGCTACACCCAGGCGCTGGCGCACGAGGTCAAGGCGCCGCTGGCGGCGATCCGCGGCGCCGCCGAGCTGCTCGGCGAGGACCTGCCGGCGCCGCAGCGGGAAAAGTTTCTCGGCAACATCCGCAGCGAGGGGGCGCGGATCCAGCAGATCGTGGACCGGCTGCTCGAGCTTTCCTCGCTGGAGGCGCGCAAGGCGCTCCAGCAAACCGAGCTGATCGATCTGCCGGCGTTGCTGACCGAGGCGGCCGAGGTGCTGCGGCCGGCCTATGCCGGGTCGCGGGTGACGCTCAGTGTCGGCGGCGCCGCGGGCCGGGTGCGCGGCGAGCGGGTGCTGCTGCGCGAGGCACTGGTGAACCTGCTGCAGAACGCGCTGGATTTCTCGGCGGCGGGTGGCGCGGTGGAATTTGCCGCCACCGCCGCGGCGGGGCGCGTCACGTTTACGGTCGCGGACCGGGGGCCGGGCGTACCCGACTACGCGCTGCCGCAGGTGTTCGGGCGTTTCTACTCCCTGCCGCGGCCGGGCTCGGGTCGGAAAGCACCGGCCTGGGGCTCGCGCTGGTGCGTGAGATCGCCCACCTGCACGGGGGCGACGCGACGCTGGCCAACCGGCCCGGGGGCGGGGCGGTCGCGATGTTGTGGGTCCCCGTCCAACTGTAACCCAATAGGTTATGTTGCCCCGAGGGCGCGCACCGACAGAGGTCACTTAATCGGTGACATGTTTCCCCGGCGCTTCCGGTGGAATGTCACCGATTAAGTGACATTGGCTCGGTTGGGTCGCGGGAGCGGGGTGGTGATTTTCCGCGCGATTTCATCGTCGCTTCACACGGGCTTCACGCAGGGCGGGCAGGATGGGCGCATGGACTCCTCCCAACCCCCGGTCATTGTCACGCCCGCCCAGCGCAGTTTCGCGATCTTCCTCAAAATCGGCGGCATCATCCTGCTGATCGCCCTGCTGCACATTCCGCTGGCCATGACCAACGGCGTGCTGCTCGACCGGCAGGGGTACCAACTGCGGGCCACGGAGGAGATTGCCGGCATCTGGGGCCGGCGGCAGTTGGTCACCGGGCCAGTGCTCGCCGTGCCCTATGCCTACCGGACCAATGTGATCCGTTCCCGGGTCGTGAACGGCCGCGCGGTGCAGGTGGAGGAGACCGAGTTGGTCGGCGCGATGGCGTATTTCTTGCCCGAGGTGCTGGCCGTGAACGGCACGGTGGAGCCCGAACTGCGTCACCGCGGCATCTACGACACGGTCGTCTACAGTTCGAAACTGACGCTCACCGGATATTTTCAGCCGGACTTTGCCACGGCGGGACTCGAGGCCGACCACATGGACTGGGACAAGGCCCGGGTGCTCCTGGGGGTGAGCGACCTGCATGGGATTCGCGCGGTGGGACCGCTGAAGTTTGGCGAGGGCAAGGAGGCGGCGTTTGAGACGGCGGACGGGGCCGCAGGGACTTTCCTGCCCCTGATGGCGAAAACGGGCGGCGCGGCGCCCGGCGAAAAACTGGCGTTTACGGTG
>CAIQKV010000089.1 GCA_903872505.1 uncultured Opitutia bacterium | reverse complement strand
TGCCGCGCGACCAGCATTCGCCGAGGTTGGGGCACTGCGCGCTCTGGCACACGGTGTGGAGCTCGTTGCCATCCACCAGGCGGCGGGTGGCGGCATAGCCGGGCCCGGCCGGCAGTTTGGCCCGGAGCCAGGAGGGTTTGCGCGTGATTTCCATCGGGATGAGCCGACACCCTAAGCAGGGATGGCGCGGTTGGGCACGTTTTTTGTCGTGTCTTTTTCGGCGGCGGCCGGCCTACTGTTCCCCCGATGAACACCCTCGTCCCCCGGTCCCCGCTCCTTTCCCGGCTCACCTTCCTGCTGCTGCTGGCCGTGCTCCCCGCCATGGCGGCGGCGGGCGAGATGCAGGCCTGGCTCATGTACAATCCCTCCTCGTCTGAGACGCTCATGACCACCGACTTCCTGGAGAAGAGCCACCTCGCCCAGGGCGGCTGGAAGGTCAGCGGCTCCGGCATCCTCCAGTCCGAGGGTGGCACGGACACGGCCCCGTTGGTCCGCATGGTGCGGGCCACCGACAAGGGCATCTTCCGCATGCTGGTGACCGATCCGGAGGAGGTGAGCGCCAAGCTCAAGGCCGGCTTCGTGACCGAGGGCACGCTGGGTTATGTCGCGGTGAAGACCGCGGTCGGCCTCATCCCCGTCTGCCGGTTCAGCAAGGCCGGGACGTTCATCTGGCTGAGCAGCGCTGCCGACCAGAAGTGGGCCGAGACCAACGGCTGGAAGCGCGAGCCGAACAAATTCTGGCTCTGGCCCACGAACTACCGCTGAGCCCGGGTCCGGCCCGGCCGGGCGCCGCGAGCGGTGAAAGATCAACGGATGCGAGCTTGCGCGCTGCGCTCCCGTGCGGCTGTTTGAGCGCGCCTCACCCCGGCCCATGTCCCTGTCCTCCTCCCTCCTGCAATCGACGGCGCTGGCTGACAGCACCCCCGCCGGTGACCTCCGCCGCCGCCTCGAGCTCAATTTTGGGCGGCTCCACGACCCGGAGTTCTCCTTCGAGGCGGCCATCACGGCCTTCACGGCCCGCGAGGCGCCGGGCGACTGGCTCGGGCGCACGCTGCTCGGCCTGACGCTCGACGCGCAGGCGCTGGGACGCGAGGCGCCGCGCACCGAGGAGACGGTCCGCCGCTGGCCGGAGGCCTGCAACGAGCGCGGTTATATCGGGCTGATCCACCCGGCCGGCCGCGCGGACGAGAACCAGGTCGGCGGCCACAACGCCATGCTGCGCGGGCTTTCCGAATACTACCTCTGGAAAAAGGACCCGCGCGCCCTCGCGGCGATCCGGGGCATCATCAAGAATCTTATGCTGCCCACTCGGCCGCTCTACGGTGCGTACCCCGACCACCTGCTTGACGAGCTGATGGGCGGACCGGTTTCCGGCCTCACCGTGGCGCATGAGGGCGTGTGGCTCGGGCTGTCGACGGATATCGGCACGCTGTTTTTCACGCTCGACGGCCTCACGCAGGCCTACCTGATCGACCCGACGCCGGAGTTGCGGGCGCTGATCGAGACGATGATCGCGCGCTACGCGGAGCTCGATATCCTCAAGTTGAGCGCGCAGACGCACGCCACGCTCACGGCCCTGCGCGGCATCCTGCGCTGGCACCTCGAGGTGGATGCCCGGCCGGAATACCTGAAGATCGTCGTCGACCGGTTCCAGCTCTACCTCGACCAGGCGCGCACCGAGCACCATGCGAATTTCAACTGGTTCGGCCGGCCGGACTGGACCGAGACCTGCGCCATCATCGACTCGTTCATGCTTTGCGTGCAGCTCTGGCAGCTGACGCGCGCGGCCAACTACGTCGCCGAGGCGCACAAGATCTACCACAACGCCATCTGCCATCACCAGCGGCCCAACGGCGGCTTTGGCACGGACTTCTGCACGGGCTCGAAGGGTGAGCCGTTCGTGCACGCGTTCAAATGGTTCGAGGCGCCGTGGTGCTGCTCGATGCGCGGGGCCGAGGGCCTGTCCTGCGCCGCGCGCTATGTGGCGTTCACCGACCCCGCGGCGCCGCGCGACGTGTGGTTCCCGTTCTACTTTGAAGGCGGCGTGACCGTGCGCGCGCCCGGGGGCGAGCTCGGCCTGCGGGCCGCCGGTGAGTATCCCTACGCCGGACGCGTGACCTACACGGTGACCAAAGCGACCAGCGGTCCCGCCTCGGCGGGATGGCGGCTGCGGTTCTTCGTGCCGCCGGGGGTGGACGCCAAGTCGTTCGTCGTGCGGCGGGGCGAGGCGACGCTACCAACGAAGGTCGAGCACGGGTTTGTCGTGGTCGAGACGCCGCTGACGGCCGACGACGTGATCGCGGTTGAGTTCGCGATCACGCTGGCGTCCGAGCCGGCGCGGTACGCGGCGGAGTTCCCCGGTGCACGGCATTTCATGCACGGTCCGCTGCTGCTCGGGGCGGAGACGGCCACCGCCGTGGCGCTGCCGGCGACGGCGGACCTGCAGCACCTCGGTGGCGGCCGCTACCAGTGCCGGCGCACGTCGGTGTTGCTCACGCCGATCGACGGGCTTACCTACCTGCCCGAGGCCGCGGCCCGCACGCGCCGCCTCCAGGCGGTTTTCTCGGCCTGACCCGCTGATTTTCCCATGACACCCCAATTGATGAACAACCCGCTGGGCCAGCTGCCGTTCCAGGGCGGCGCGGTCACGCGCATGATCAACGCCGAGAACCCCACCGGCGAAAAAGGCGGCGGCGCCAAGTGGGATCCAAATCCCGACGACCCCTTCCTCGCGCACAGCGGCCCGGCGAAGCATCTCGGCCGCGGCTGGAAGGTGCGGCCGTTCATCAGCCTCAAGGCCGGTGAGACCGCCACGCTCGCGGACATCAAGGGTCCCGGCTGCATCAACCAGTTCTGGATCACGGCGAGCGCCGAGGAATTCCGCACGCTCGTGCTGCGGATGTACTGGGACAACGAGAAGACGCCGTCGGTCGAGGCGCCGATGGGCGATTTCTTCGCGATGGGCTTTGACACGCATCCGCACCAGGTGACCTCGCTGCCGGTCGTCGTCGCCCCGCACCGCGGCTGCGGCTGCTACTGGCAGATGCCCTTCCGGAAGCACGCGCGCATCACGCTGACGAACGACGACCAGAAGGACGTGCGCATCGTCGCCTTCAAGGTGCTCTACAAACTGCACCCGATTCCGGCCGGCGCCGCTTATTTCCACGCGCAGTGGCGCCGCAGCCTGACCACGCGCGAGCATCCGGAGCACACGATTCTCGACGGCGTGAAGGGCAAGGGGCTTTACATCGGCACGTACCTCGCCTGGACGGCGCTCTCGCGCGGCTGGTGGGGCGAGGGCGAGGTGAAGTTCTACCTCGATGGCGACAAGGAGTTCCCGACGATCTGCGACAACGGCACCGAGGATTACTTCGGCGGCGCGTGGGGCTTCTTCAAGCACCCGCAGAAGGACACGGTCGAGCAGGCGTTCAACGCGCCGTTCTACGGCATGCCGCTCGCGCATACCGGCAGCGCCGACGGCCCCCGCTACTTCAGCCTCTACCGCTGGCACATCTTTGACAGCATCGGGTTCGCCAAGGACCTGAAGGTGACGGTGCAAACGCTCGGCTGGTGGCCGGGCCACATCTACCAGCCGCTGACGGAGGACGTCGCCTCGACGGCGTTCTGGTACCAGAGCGAACCGCACGTCGCGTTCCCGAAGTTCCCGACGCTGAACGAACGCTGGCAGCGCTGACCATGCCGGCGAATCCCGACTACCAGTGCTACCTCGATGCGGTCGCGCGGCAGCGGGCCCACCAGGAGGACTGGCTCAAGGTCGGCTACGCGCCACTCGGGTTCTACCTGAAGGACTTCTGCCTGCACGAAGTCGGCGGCACCTGGCATCTCTTCCACATCGCCGGCACGCCGGGCGTCAGTTGCTGCCTGCCGGGCAATGAAATCTGGTTAGGGCATGCGACGACGCGGGACTTCGTGACGTGGGAGACTCACGAGCCGTGCTTCTTCATCAACGTGCGCGGCTGGGACCACGGGCACGTGTTCGCGCCGTACGTGGTTTCGCACGGCGGCAAGCACTGGATGTTCTACACGGGCGTGGCGACGGACAACACGCAGCGCATCGGCATGGCGACGTCCACGGACCTGTTTCACTGGGAGCGCGTCGGGGAACGGCCGGTGATCCGGCCGGAGGAATACGGCTGGGCGTTTTGCCCGACCAGCGGCGGCGCGGCGTGCCGCGACCCGCACGTCATCGCGCACGAGGGTTTTTCGCAGATGTACTACACCGCCGTGACGAAGGACGGTCGGGGCTGCGTGGCGCGGGCGTCGTCGCGCGACCTCCTGACGTGGAAGGACGAGGGGATCGCGTACGCCTTTTCCGGCTGGAACCAGTGCGAGTCGTGCAATGTCCAGAAACGCGATGACGGGCGGTGGCTGCTGTTCTTCGGAGGGCATCACGCGTGGAGCTATGTTGAGTCGGACAGCCCGTTGCGCTGGCCGGACACGACGCCGCGCAAGCTGCGCGCGGACATCACCGGGATGGAAGTCATCGCCCGCCGCGGCAACCGCTGGCTCGTGGCGTATTTCGGGCTGCGCTACTACCGGCTGCTCGTCGGCGTGCTGGACTGGTCGGAACCCGAGCCGACGATCGTGCAGATCACCGACCCGGCCGTCCTGAGGGAGTTTGGCTTGCCCGGCCCGGGACGGTAGGAGGCAGCCAGAACCAATTATTTTCATGACGAATCGTTCCTTATTCACCTGGCTTCTCTCCATTCTGTCCCTTATGGCAGTTCCGGTTATTGGCCGCGCCACTGGTGATTTCCCAACAACCCTCACGCCGACCGAACAGCAACTGATGGCCGCCGTGGATGCCGGCCGGGATGACTTCGCGGCTGACCTCGGGGCGGCGGTGTCGATCGACAGCGCCACGGAGAATCTCGCGGGTGTCCGGCAGATGGGGGACCTCTTCGCCCGGCAGCTTACCGAACTGGGGTTTGACAGCCGTTTTGTGCCGTTGCCAGCGTCCACCGGCCGCGCGGGGCACCTCGTCGCCGAGCATCGCGGGACCAAGGGCAAGCGCGTCCTGCTGATCGGCCACCTCGACACGGTTTTTCCGGGGGCGAATTTCAAGCGGGAGGGCGACCAGGTCTCCGGCGCGGGCGTCGCGGACATGAAGGGCGGCGACGTGGTCCTGATCCATGCCCTGCGCGCGCTGCACCGCACGGGCCTGTTGGCCGACACGCAGATCATCGTGGTCATGAGCGGCGACGAGGAGGCACCGGGCAATCCGATCGAGGTCACGCGACGCGAACTGCTCGAGGCCGCGAAAAGCAGCGACCTGGCGCTTGCCTTTGAGTCGGCCATCGGCAAGACCGGCACGGTCGCCCGCCGCGGCAACGCGACGTGGACGCTCGAGGTGCAGGGCGCCACCGGGCACTCCTCCGGCATGTTTTCCGCCGCGATGGGCAGCGGCTCGGTGTTCGAGACCGCCCGGATTCTCTCGGGATTCTACGAGCAGCTGCGCCCGCTGGACGGCATCACGATCAACCCCGCGCTCGTCGCGGGCGGCGTCACGGCGGAGCTCACGCGCACCGGCGGCACGGTGTCGGGCAAGGCCAACATCATCCCGCAGCGCACCCTCGTGCGCGGCGACCTGCGCTACCTGAGCGCCGCCCAGCTGGCCGAGGCCCGCGTCCGGATGGAGGCCGTGGTCAGAAAAAACCTCCCGCGCACCTCGGCGGAGCTCAAGTTCCTCGACGACGCCTACCCGGCGATGGCGCCGACGCCGGAAAACTACGCGCTGCTGGCGCAGCTCAGCCAGGCCAGCCGCGACCTCGGCTATGGCGAGATCACGGCCTTCGACCCGCGCGGCCGCGGCGCCGGCGACATTGCCTTCGTCTCGCCCCCGCTGCCGGGTCTGGACGGGCTGGGCTTGGGTGGCAAAGGCGAGCACACCATCCACGAGTCCGCCGATCTCTCCACGGCGCCCGAACTGGTCAAGCGCGCGGCCTTGCTGATTTACCGGCTCACGCGCTGAACGAACGGCTTATAAAAACCAGCACGCCACGCCGCCGGCGAGGGCGGTGAGGCCGAGCACGATGGCGATCTCGCGCCGCAGCACGGGCGAGCCGAGGCTGACGGCAAGACCGGCCTTGACGAGCGAGTTGCTCGCGGCGGCCACGATGATCGCCTGCGTGGCGAGCCGGAGCGGTACGGCGCCGGTGGTCAGGCTGCCAGCCATCGAGAGGGAAATGGCGTCCATGTCGGTGAGGCCCGAGGCAAAGCTCAGCGGCAGCAGGCCGGAATGCAGGACGTTCAGGCTGGTGAGGGCTTTGACGCCGAAACCGATTGCGGCGTAGAGCAGGGCGAACTTGATCGCGATCCTGAGATTGAGCGGATTGCCGATCTGGGGCGCCGTCACCATGCTGACGCCGGGCTGGCGCTTGAACCACAACCAGGCGCCGAAGAGCGCGCCGGGCAGGGCCATCAGGGCGAACGGGCCGATCAGCGCGAGGGCGAGGTCCAGGTTGAGCACCCCGACCACCACGGCGACCCGCGCGAGCATCACGCAGCACGCGACGACGACCGCCATGGCGTAATGCTCGGACAGAGCCGGGTCGTCCTTGCTGCGCCGGCTGAAGGCGAGGGTGGTGGCGGTGCTGGAGGCCAGCCCGCCGAAGAGGCTGGTGACGAGGATGCCGGCGCTGGCGCCGAGCGACCGCATCGCGAGGTAGCCGAGGAAGCCCAGGCCCGAGATCAGCACGACCATCAGCCAGGTGGTGTAGGGGTTGAACGCGCCGTAGGGGCCGAAGCTGCGGTCCGGGACGAGCGGCAGGATGACGCCGGTGATCGCCACGAACTGCAGCGTGCCGCGGATGTCCTCGGCGGTGAAATGGCGCGTCCAGGCGTGCAACGGCTGCTTCAGGCCCACCAGCACCATCGTGGTCGCCGCCACCACGACGGCCGCCTGGCGATAGCCCCAGTACACGAGCGCGCCGATCATGACGGTCAGCAGGACCGAGGCGAACGTCGTGCCGCCGGGCCGGAAGCGGGCCGGCATCTTGGCCATCGCCGTGACCTGGTGCACCGCCACCATGACCAACGTCGCCGTCAGCAGGGCGGGCGCGGCCTTTTCGCCGAGCAAAGCCCCGAGGCAGCCCAGCATGGCCCAGAAGGAGTAGGTGCGCACCCCGCCAAAGTCCCCGCTGCCGTTGGGCGCCGACTGGTCGCTCCACTGCCGGATCAACCCCACCAGGGCACCGAGGCAGGCGCTGACGATGATCGAGACAAGGATGTTTGGCACGACGCCCGATGATGCCGGCGGGGCCGCGGCGGTGCAAGTGATTCTGGGCCCGGATGGTGCGGCCGGTTGAGCGGTAGGCCGCCTGCTTGCAGGCGCTGGCCAGCTTGATCTGGTGGCTACGAGCGTGAGCGAGTGGTCAAACCTCCACTCGCTCACGCTCGTGGCTACACGAAAAGCGCGAGCAAGCTCGCTGCCTACGATGCACCTCAAAGCGACTCGCAGCATGGAAACCGCCGCAAATTCCATTTGCGCCGCGCCGCCGCGCATGGCTATTTCCTCCGGTTCCATGAGCGACATCCACTCCGACATCTCCCACGACCAGCATGCCGTGCGGCGCCAGAAGCTCGCCGAGCTGCGGGCGGCGGGGTTCGATCCGTTCCGGGCGAACGTCGCGCCCACGCATTTCTCGGGCGAGGCGCTCAAGGCCTACGTTGACGGCCAGGACAACACCGTGCCCGTGACCGTCGCCGGCCGGCTCGTGGTCATGCGCGACATGGGCAAGAGCCAGTTCGTCAAGATTCTCGACCAGCAGGGCCAGATCCAGCTCTACGTGAAGAAGGACGTCGTGGGCGACGCGGCCTACGCGGTGTTCAAGACGCTCGACCTCGGGGACATCATCGGCGCGAAGGGCACGCTGTTCAAAACCAAGACCGGCGAGGTCACGGTGCGCGTCGAGGGCTACACCCTGGTGGCCAAGGCGCTGCGGCCGCTGCCCGAGAAGTGGCACGGCCTGAGCGATCCCGAGCAGGTCTACCGCCAGCGCTACCTCGACCTGATCGTCAACGCGGAGTCGCGGTCGCGGCTGATGCTGCGCTCGCGCATCGTCTCGCACATCCGGCGGTTCCTCGAGGACCAGAAGTTCATCGAGGTCGAGACACCGGTGCTGGAGAGCGTCGAGGGCGGCGCGGCGGCCCGGCCGTTCGTGACGCACCACAACGCGCTCGGCGTGGATTTTCACCTGCGCATCGCGACGGAGCTCCGGCTGAAGCGGCTGCTGGTCGGCGGCTACGACCGCGTGTTCGAGATCGGCCGCATCTTCCGCAACGAGGGCGTCTCCCGGAAGCACAACCCCGAGTTCACCATGCTCGAGGTCTACCAGGCCTACAGCGACTACCGCGGGATGATGACGCTGATCAAGGACCTGCTCACCACGCTCTGCCTCGACGTGCTCGGCACCAGCGAGATCAAGCACGCGGCCAGCGGGCAGATGATCAACTTCGGCGGGCCGTGGCGCGAGGTGAAGTACAAGGATTTGATCCGCACCGAGACGGGCGACCCGCAGTGGTTCGAGCGCTCCAAGGCCGAGAAGCTGGCCGGCGCCGAGAAGATCGGCGTGCCGGCCAACCCGGGCTGGGCGGAATTCGAGATCACGAACGAAATCTTTTCCAAGAAGATCGAGCCCAGCCTGATCCAGCCGACCTTCGTGACGCACCTGCCGAAGGAACTCTGCCCGCTGGCGAAGCTCACGCCGGACGACCCGACGACGCTCGACGTGTTCGAGCTGTGCATCGGCGGGATGGAGATCGCCCCGGCCTATTCGGAGCAGAACGACCCCGACGTGCAGCGCGCGATGTTCGAGGCGCAGGCCGGCGAGGAGAAGCAGAACATCGACCAGGATTTCCTGCTCGCGCTCGAGCACGGCATGCCGCCCGCCGGCGGCATGGGCGTGGGCATCGACCGGCTCTGCATCCTCCTCACCGGCGCGGAAAGCATCCGCGACGTGATCCTGTTCCCGCAGCTGCGGCCCGCGGACAAACCTTGAAACCGCGAAAGAAGAAATTCCGAAACCCCGCTTCGTTTCTTCTTTCCTAAGTTTCCACGGTTTCCTATTTTTCCGCCCGATGCCCTGGTATCTCTACCTCGCGTTCAAGCAGCTCTTCCCGACCGGGCGGCGGTTTCCGTTTTTCACGGCCATCTCGGTCGTGAGCGTGATGCTGGGCGTCGCGCTGCTCATCGTGGTCCTCGGGGTGATGGGCGGCTTCGGCTACCAGATCCGCGAGATGATCACGGACACCGAGGGCGAGATCCAGATCAAGGCGCGCGGGCTGATCAGCGACTACCGCAACGTGGTGAAGCGGGTGGAGGCGGTGCCCGGCGTGGCCGGGGCGACGCCGTATGCGGCCGGCATGCTGATGGTGCAGTACCAGAACAAGCCGGCGTTCCCCCAGATGCGCGGGCTCGACATGACGAGCATTGCGCGGGTGGTCCCGCTGGGGCGGTTTGTCCGGGTCGGCTCGCTCGACGACCTGGACGACGACGCGGTGATCCTGAGCGGCGGGCTGGCGGACGCGCTCGGCGCGCGGCTCGGCGCGATCGTGGACATCTACACGCCCCTGATGCTCGCGAAAAAGGACGGCGCCATCATCCTGCCGCGCACCGCCCGGGTCGTCGGCATTCTGGAGATCGGCCACCAGCAACTCGACAGCTCCACGCTCTATTGCACGCTGCGCCTGGCGCAGGACCTCTACGGGCTCGACCGCGACGTGCACGGCATCAACGTCCGGCTCCAGCGGGGCGCCCGCGAGGACGAGGTGGCGAAGCGGCTCAACGCGGTCCTGCCGCCCGAGGTGCAGGCATTTTCGTGGCGGGACAGTTTTGCGGACTTTCTCTGGGTGCTGCAGCTGGAGAAGAACATGATGATGTTTGTGCTGCTGTTCGTGGTGCTGGTTGCGGCTTTCCTCACGATGAGCCTGCTGCTCGTGCTGGTGCTGAAGAAGACCCGCGAGATCGGCCTGCTGGGCGCGCTCGGCGCCAGCCGGCGGCAGATCGCGCTGTGCTTCTGCCTGCAGGGCGTCGGGGTGGGCGTTGTCGGCACGGGTCTCGGGCTCGCGCTGGGTTTCACCGTGCTGCATTTCCGCAACGAGTTCGTCCGGGCGATCACGCATCTCACCGGCGGCCAGGAGCTGCTGGCGCGCTTTTACCAGTTCAGCGAGCTGCCCTCGCACACGGAGACCCGCGACCTTGTCCTGATCGTCGTCGCGGCGCTCGTGCTTTCGACGCTCGCCGGCATCGTGCCGGCGGTGCTGGCGGCCCGGCTCAAACCCGCGGAGGCGCTGCGCAGTGAATAACGCGATCCTCCACGCCCGCGGGCTGATCAAGACCTTCCTCAGCGGCGACCGCCGCCTCGCGGTGCTGCGCGGCGTCGACCTTGAGATCACGGCGGGTGAGAGCATCTCGATCCGCGGCGAGTCGGGCTCCGGCAAGTCCACGCTGCTCCACCTGCTCGCCGGGCTCGACGCGCCCGACGCGGGCGAGCTCAAGTGGGAAGGCTCGCCCGACACGTCGGCGACGCGCCGGGCGTTGTTCCTCGGCGTGGTGTTCCAGTCGTTTTATCTCATTCCTGAGCTCGACGCCCTGCAGAACGTGCTCATGGCGCGCCGCATCATCGGATCCATCGGGGCCGCGGAACGCGGCCGGGCGCGCGAATTGCTGGCCCGCGTGGGGCTGGCGGAGCGCAGCCACCACCTGCCAGCGCAGCTTTCCGGGGGCGAGCGCCAACGGGTGGCCGTCGCCCGCGCGCTGATGAACCAGCCCCGGATGATTCTCGCCGACGAGCCGACGGGCAACCTCGACGAGAGCACCGGCAACGCGGTGATCGAGCTGCTGCTCGGCCTGTGCCGCGAGACCGGAACCACGCTAGTGCTCGTGACGCACAACGCCGCCCACGCGGCCAAGTGCACGCGCCAGCTGCTGCTCCACGACGGCCGGCTGGCGTAGGCCGCCTGCTTGCAGGCGCCGGCTGGCTTGGTCTGGTGGCTACGAGCGTGAGCGAGTGGTCGAACCTCCATTCGCTCACGCTCGTGGCTACATCAAAAGCGCGAGCAAGCTCGCTGCCTACGAACGCTCCTCAGCTCAGCCGCAGGGTGAAGATTTGCTTGGGTTTCAGCGCGACCTTGCACTTGCCGTTCGCCATCCCGAGTTCGGCGATCCGGTTGCCTTCGAAGTCCACGTGCTCGGCCTTGGTCGGTGGTTTGGCCCCTGCGGTCTTGCCGGTGAACTGGAGGGTGGCGGTGACGGTTTTCGTGTCGGGATTGAACAACCGCACTTCCATCGCGGCGCCGACCTGGCGTGAGCTGGTGAGCACTACCGCGCCCTCGAGGCGCAGGAATCCGGCGGTGGGCGGCAGCGTTTTTGAGGTTTGGAAGATCTCCTGGTCGGCCCGCTGCAGCTGGACCGCCCGCAGGCCGGCGGCGATGCGCTGGCCCAGCTCGCAGAGCTGCGTCCGGTCGGGCTTGCCGGCCAGCGGCAGGACAAAATAACGGAACGTCATGGCGCCGCGCATCTGGCCGTCCGGCTCGCCGTCGGTGAAGACGGTGCGGCGGGTGGCGCGGAACAGCGTCAGCGCGATCGGCCGCTCGGCGGTGTCGCGCACCGCCGTCTCGAGCAGGCCGTCGGCGACGACGGCGAGACCGGACTTGGCGTCGTGCACCGCGGTCCAGCTCTGCTGCGGCTTGGTCTCGACGTTCAGCTCGCGGTACTCGTGGTTGTCCTTCGGCAGCGCGACGGGCCGCTCGACGACATCGAAGGCGGTGTCCGTGAGGTAGGTGTCGGCCTTCGCGTCGCTGGGGAACAGCACGCGGACGCGGTGATCGCTGGCCTGGTTGTCCACCGTCGTCGCGACCTCGACGTAGGTCTGGCCCGGGCGGAGGCTGACGAGGCTGTCGAGGACGAGCGGCACGAACCGGTCGGAACGGACCATGCCATCCGCGCGGAAGTCCTCGGGGACCTGCATCGTGGTGCGCACGCGAAACGTGGTCAGCATCGGCCCGTTGTGGACGAGCGCCACGTCGGCCCGGCAGGCGGTGGACGCGAAGATTTGGTCGTTGACCGCGATGCCGTGAAACCAGCCGTCGCCGATGTCGGCGCGGTCCTCGAAGGTGAGGAGCCGGCGGTAGACGCGGCCGGTGTGCTTGTCCGTCAGGGTGAGCGAGCCGTTGTCCTCGATGGCGACGTCGAGGTGCTCGTTGGCCATGGAGCGTTCGCTGGTGGCCAGCGCGGGCTCGTCGGGGTAGCGCGTCGGGCGGCCCGCGGGAACTGCGCTCACGGTGAGGGTGGTGTAGCCCTGCGCCGGGATTGCGAGGTGCAGCGAAACCGGGATGTGGTGGCTGTTGACCGCCTCGGCGAACTTGGTCGGGCGGATGCGCTGGCGGAGCCGGTTCATCGTCTGCCCGAGCCGCTGGTAGGGCACCTCGCGGCCGTCCGGGCCGTGGATGAGGAAGCCGGGCTTGGCCTCGAAGCCGAAGAACTCGTTGAACCCCGGCCAGGCGGTCGGGATCTCGAGCGTGACCTCGGCGACGCCTGCGAAGTCCCGGGGGAGGGGATTGAAGAGCGTGACACGCAGCTCGTTGTCCGTCACGCGGCCCTTCACGCTGGCCGCGATCCGGCTGGTGGCGTCGATGATGAGCTTGTCCGAGATCATCCGGACCTGGTCGAAGCGGAACGCCATGTCCTTGTGCACCTGGTCCGGGCTGCAGCCGTCGATGGAGTCGTGCGCGTGGTTCTGCAGCAGCAGCCGCCACGCGTGCTCGAGAAAGCCCGGGGCAAAGTCCGCGCCGACCGCGGCGCGGGCGAAAGCGGTGAACGGCTCCGCCCAGTGGCAGAGCAGCGCCTGGCACCGGCTGTTGGCCTGCTTCAGCCGCACGCGGCTCGAAAGCACGCCGGGGATGACCCACTGGTTGCAGTATTCCTCGACCGCTGGCACCGCGTGTTCCCGGCCGGCGATGCGGAGTTCGCCCTCGAGCACGGTGGTGATGCGGTCGCGCTGGGCCAGCAGCTCGAGCAGGTACGCGTCGAGGCTGGTGTGGACGACCTTGTATTTCCGGCTCTTGGCAAACTCGGCGAAGAGCAGGGCGTAGCGTTTCGGGCTCCACTCCTGGTGGTCGCAGGAGTCGTGGAGCAGGATCGCGTCCACCTCGGTGGCGGCGGCCTCCTGGTCGAGGAAGGCCTTGGCCCGCCTGACCAGCTCCTCCGGCCGGTCCTCGGCGTGGCCGTTGTACTCGTGCCCGCGGTTCACCTGGTGGGCGAACGTGCCGTAACCGACGTTGCCGAACTTGTGGCACGGTAGCTCGGTGCCGTCCGCGCCGCGCCAGATGAAGTTGCGCTTTTGCAGGTTGATGCCGCGCCACGCATAGGCGACGGGGATGCCGCAGCCCGCGAAGATCTGCGGCAGCTGGCTCGTGTGCCCGAACATGTCGGGCACGTAGCCGGCGCAGGACGGCATGGCGCCGATCGCCCGCGCGCTCTGGCGGCCGACCAGCAGGTTGCGGATCAGCGCCTCACCCGAGACGGTGAACTCGTCCGGCATCGAGTACCACGGGCCGACCACGAACCGGCCCTCGCGGGCGAGTTTCTCGACCTGCGCCCGGCGGTCGGGCCGGATCTCCAGGTAGTCGTCGAGCAGGATGGACTGCCCGTCGGTCACGAACGGCCCCTGCAGCCGGCCGTCCTCAAGCCCCGCGATGACGCGGTCCAGCAGGCTGACCAGCGCGTAGCGGATGCCCTGGTAGGGCTCGCGCCACTCGCGGTCCCAGTGGGTGCTCAGCGTGTAATGCACAGTGCGTTTCTTCGGGGTGCTCATGGGATGAAATTACGCGGTCGGTGCCGCCTTCGGGTCGTTGCAGCGGATCTTCAGGACTGGCCCTCCACGACCTTGGTCGCGCGGCCGATGGAGCGGTCGGTGAAGATGTCGTTCTCGTCGGTGCTGTGGGTGGAGAACTCCGACACCACCGCGCCCTCGTCGCCGGCCTGGAACCAGTGGAGGACGTTGGGCGTGATGGTGTATTGGTCGCCCGGGTTCAGCTCGACCTCGTGCCAGACCGTGTACGACGCCTCGCGCCCGGCGGGGGGGCGGCATTTCGGCTGGGGTGTCTTCGCGCCGGCGACGTAGAGGTAGACCTTGCCCCAGCGGCAGCGGAACGTCTCCTCCTTGCCCGGCTGGCCTTTGACGTTGGGATGGCGGTGCTCGGGGCACGTCTGCCGGGGCCACATGGCGAGTTCCTTCGCGCAGCAGCGATCGGTGTTCACGTACACGAGCACGCCGAGGCCGGTTTTTTCGAATTCGCTGAGGCCGAAGTCGGCGACCTCAATCTGCTCCTGCTCGGCGGGCGTGATGACGAGGCTGGCCCGCTGGAAAAGACTCTGCGCCTCCTGCTGGCGGCGCTTCAGTTCGGCTTTGGTGATCATGGTGGATTTTTGGGTTGAGGTGAAAGGGTGACGGTTGCCGTCAGTTCCCGCCGCCGCGGCGGGCCATTTTCTTCATGGGCGGGGAGGTTACGCTCGGGCGAGCTGGCGGGCCGCCGCGACAATCCGCGGCACGTCGGGCCGGTAGGCGTTTTCCAAAATGGGGCTGAAGGGCACGGGGACGTCGGGCGAGGCCACCCGCACGACGGGCGCCTGCAGGCTGTCGCCGCAGTGCTCCATGATGCCGGCGGCGATCTCGGCGCTGACGCCGCCCGTCTTCGGGCCCTCCTCGACGATCACGACCCGGCCGGTCTTGCGGATGGAGGCGCCGATGGTGCCGTAATCAACCGGCGACAGGCTGCGCACGTCGATGACCTCGGCTTCGATGCCCTCGTGGGCGAGGAGCTCGGCGGCCTGGGCGGCGAAATGCGCCATCAGGAGCCAGCCGAGGATGGTGACGTGCTGGCCCTCGCGGCGCACGGCGGCGCGGTCGAGCGGCACGATGTAGTCGCCGTCGGGGATCTCGCTGGTCGCGTCCACCGCGCCGGGTTCCGCGCGGGCGCCCTTGGAGCCGTAGAGCAGCTTGTGCTCGAAGATCATCACGGGGTTGTCGTCGCGCACGGCCGCCTTGAGCACGCCCTTGGCGTCGTAGGCGTTGGACACGGCGACGACCTTCAGGCCGGGCACGCCGGTGAAGTAGCGCTCCATGCTCTGGGCGTGCTGCGAGCCGCGGCCGGTGGCGCCGACGGGCGCGCGCATGACCATCGGCACCTTGACGGTGCCGCCGGACATGTAGCGCATCTTGGCGGCGTTGTTGATCAGCTGGTCGCTGGCGAGGAACAGGAAGTCGCCGTACTGCATATCGGCGATGGGCCGCATGCCCATCATCGCGGCGCCCACGGCCATGCCGGTGAAGCCGAGCTCGGCGATGGGAGTGTCGATGATCCGGCCGGGAAATTTCTCGGCGAGACCGAGGGTGACCGTGAAGGCCCCGCCCCAGCCGCCGGGCACGCCGATGTCCTCGCCGATGCAAAACACGCGCTCATCGCGCGCCATTTCCTCGGCGATGCCGTCGCGCAGGGCCTCTGCGATGCCTTGTCGTTTCATGGGTGTTTTATTGGATTACTCGCGGTAGCAGACCGGGCTGCCGACCGGGTCGTTGAAATCGTTCAGATAACCGGCGTCCTGCCACTTGGTGCCTGGGCGCAGCCCGGATTTTTCGGTGCGGAAATGGATCGCAAAGCTCACGCGCGGGCCGGCGGCCAGGTTCGGCCCGCTGCCGTGCACGGTGAGGCGGTGGTGGAAGCTGACCCCGCCCGGGGGCAGCACCGCGGCGACCTCCTCCCACGCGCTGCCGTTCTTGGCCCGGATGCGCTGCTTGATCGCATCGAGCTGGTCGCTGAAGAAATCCCCGGCCTGGAGGAGACCCCAGTGGTTCGAGCCGCGCACGAAGCGCATCGGGCCGGACTCCGCGGTCACGTCGCTGATCGCCACCCACGCGGTGAAGAGTTCTCCCTGCAGCGCCGGCTCCCAGTATTCCTGGTCCTGGTGCCAGCCGACGTTGGTGCCGCCCTGGCCGCCCGGCGGTTTGATCAGCATCTGGCACGCGAACAATTGCACCAGCTTCGCGCCCGTGAGCGCGGCGGCCCAGCGGCCGATGGCGGGATGGCTGACCAGCTCGAGGATGGTGCGGTCCGAGCGGTGCGCGTTGTCGATCTTCACCAGCTTGGTGGGCGGCTCCTTCGAACCCTTGGGCGAGCCGCAGGGCGGGATGCCGGTCTCGTACTCGCCGGCATAGACCGCGGCGATGCGCGGACGCACGCGGGCGAGCAGGTCGGGCGGAATGACCGCGGGCAGGATGAAGAACCCCTCGCGCTCGTACTGGGCGGCGGCCGCGCGGGCCTCGGCGGCGGGCAGGGGAATGGATGCCGGCGAACTCATGGGGCGAAGACGTCCTCCGTCAGGTTGGCCAGCGTGGGCTGGGGCGCCTGCTGGGCGCTGACGACCGCCGCCTCGATCTGCTGGGTGATCCGCGCCTTGATGGCGTCAAGGTCGGCCTGCTTGACGTCGGGTCGGGCGAGCAGCACCTCGGCGAAGCGGGTGATCGGGTCGCGTGCGAACCAGGCCTCGCGCTCGTCCTTCGGCTGGTAGTGGCAGGCGTCGCGGCGCGAGTGGCCGGTGCGCCGGTAGGTCAGTAGCTCCAGCAGGACCGGACCGGTTCCGGCGCGGCACTCGGCCACCGCGCGTTCCGCGGCCGCGTGGACCGCGAGCACGTCGTTGCCGTCCACCGTCTCGCCGCGAAAGCCGTACGCCGCCGCGCGGTCGGAAACTTTCGGATTCTTCATGACCTTCTCGATGTGGGTGGACGCGCCATAGAGGTTGTTCTCGCAGACGAAGACAACGGGCAGGTTCCAAATCGCGGCCATGTTCAACCCCTCGTGAAACGCGCCCTCGGCCACCGCCCCGTCGCCGAAGAAGCAGGCGACGACTTTTTTCGATTTTTGCATCTTGAACGCCAGCGCCATGCCGGCGGCGAGGGGAATGCCGCCCGCGACGATCGCGATGCCCGGCACCATGCCCTTGTCCATGTTGCCCATGTGCATCGAGCCGCCCTTGCCCTTGCAGCAGCCGGTGGTCGCGCCGAACAGCTCGTCGAGGAGTTCCTGGACGGTCAGGCCCTTGGCGAGGGCGTGGCCGTGGCCGCGGAACGTCGAGGTGATGTAGTCATCGGGCCGGAGCGCGGCACACACGCCGACGGCGGTGGCCTCCTGGCCCTGGCACTGGTGGATCGTGCCGGGCATCGTGCCCTCGAGGAACAGGAACTTCAC
This sequence comes from uncultured Opitutia bacterium, assembly GCA_903872505.1. GTDB lineage: Bacteria > Verrucomicrobiota > Verrucomicrobiia > Opitutales > Opitutaceae > Opi-474. The sequence goes on along the minus strand of CAIQKV010000089.1, from coordinate 16,044 downwards.
GCGCTCCTCGAACTCGCGGATGAGCACGATCCGCTCGTAGAGCCCGAGCAGGAACTGCCGGTCGGGGACCGAGGCGGACGGCGGTGGGTGCGGGGCGGTTTTCATGGTTGAAGGTTAAAATGCCTGATCTCCCACGGACGCAAGGCGGGGTCGTCCGCGGATTCCGCCGGCACGCTGCCGCCCCGCGGCCGGCCCATTGCGTCGGTGGCCGTCCGGGACGTCAACGGCAGCGTGGTCCGCACGCTCGCCGGGCCCGCCCGGCCCTCGCATTCGACCAGCCGGACCTCGCAGCCGCCGTCCTCCCGGCGGCGGAAGGCCGAGAGCAGTGCACCCTCGCCCCCGACTGTGATGAAGCTGTGGCGCGGGGGCAGCGTCCCCGGTTGCGGCGGGAGCACCACGCAGCGGGGCTTTTGGTCGAACGCCGCCACCGCCCGCACCCGGTCGGCATTCGACCAGGCGGCGCCGTGCGGCCGCAGCCGATAGCGGTAGGCACTGGCGCGCGGCCAGCCGAACTCGCCGGTGAAATGCGACTCCCACTCGCGCAGCACGAGGTTGGCGACCGTGCCGTCCTCCCGCCGTTTGAAATACTGCGTGCCGCTGTGCACGAGCATCAGCCCGCTCCCGTCCGCCGCCATCAGGTCGAGCCAGGAGAGCGCGTGGATGGCCGGCTTGCGGCAGGGCTCGGCGCCGAACGGGTAGTCGCGGAGCACGGTCTCCACCACAAACGCCGGGGCGAACTCCAGCCAGTAGCCCTCCGTGATTTCCAGCGGAAACTGCCAGCCGTTGATCTTGGCCTCGCCGGGCAGGGGTGGCAGGTCGGGGAAAACCCGCACCTGGACCTCGACGTCCGGGGACGCCGCGGTGAGCGAGACGGTGATCTCGAAACGCAGCCCCCGCGTGTCCGGGTGGGTGGCCCGCACCCGGGCGCGCAGCGGGCCCGTCTCGAGCCAGGAGAACTGGGCCTGGGTCTGGGCCGTGTGGTAGGGCTCGACCGGCGTATTCGGCGGCCGGGCCAGCGGCGACGAACCGTTGGCCGTGCCGGTCAGGGTGGGGAAGGGACGCGCGGCGCCGGCGAGCAGTTCCCGGCCGGTGCGGCGGTCGAGCAGGCTGCGGATCGCCCCGCTGACAGGGTCGAGCGTCACCCGGACGCATTCGTTCTCGAGCTGCAGCGCGCCCTGGTCGATGCGGAGGTCGGTGGCCGGGGCGGCAGCATCCGACCGGGCGGTCTCGAGATAAAAGGTATCGTAGCCGACTGACGGCAGCGCGCGGGCGGGGAACGCCACCTCGGCGCAGACGAGCTGTCCACCCGCCGTGCGTTCGCTCGACAGCAACTGCGCCGGCACGCGCTCGCCGGCGGAGTTGCGCACGTGCAAGGCGCCGACACCCAGGCCCTCCAATTGCAGGGTGCCCGTGGTGACCAGCGCATCGCGCTCAAAGCCGCAAGGGTTGAAGACCACCGCGGCGAGAGCGCCGGGACGCGCGCCCGGCGCGGTATCGACCGCCCGCGCGATGGCCTGCAGCGACCGGCCCAGCACCCTGCGCCCCGCGGCCATGGCGTCGTCCATGAAACGGTAGCCGTAGGAACCCCACGTCTGGAAGTGGGTGTCGAGCACCGGGTCGGCGGGCGGCGCCGCGCCCTGGTGGCGGGTGTATTCGCACAGGGAGACGTCGTGGCTCTGCGCCGCCAGCAGTTGCCGCCAGGACTCGTAAAGCACGCCGGTCTCGTCGGCGCCGAGCCGCAGGACATGGGCCACGGCCTCAAACCGCTCGGCGGCCAGCAGGACCGCTTCGACGTCGCGACCGAAGCGGCGAAGCTGGTCGCCGCCGATGCCCCAGGGCAGCAGCTTCGAAAAATCGTCCACCGCCAGCCGCCGGGTGGCCACGGCCGGATCGTCCTTTTGCCGGTCGAGGTACTGCTCGACCGTGACGTACTCGACGTGGAATTTTTCCGAGAGCGTCCGGAACAGCTCGGGATCGAACTTGTTGATGGACTTGCCCGTCAGCTTCTCCCAGCCGAACTCCGTCCACTTCAGCGCCAGCGGCGACCGGTCGCGCGGCAGGCGGGCCAGGGTGGCGCGCCCATCGTCCGACCACAGCCAGTCGATGTCGTGGGTGACCATGGGCGGATGGAAGACCAGGGGGCTGAACGGGACGGTGAGCAGGCGGGTGCCGTCGGCCCCCTCCCACCAGATGACCGACTCGTCCATGCTCGGGGCGCCGTGCCGTCCCCAGGTGTCGCACTGGGCCATGCTCGCGTAGCGGTACCCCGTCAGGGCCAGCAGCTGCGGAACCTGCGGATGGCTCATCTCCTCCTCCTCCAGGAACACCGCGACCGGCCGGCCCAGCACGCGGGTGATCGTCTGCTGGCCCACCAGCAGCTGCCGCAGGTTGGACTCGCCGGAAACCATCGAGCCGATCGGCTGGCCGAAGGTACCGCCGACGATTTCCACGCGGCCCGCCGCCAGGTATTCCCGCAGCCGCCGGATCAGGTGCGGGTACCACTCGGCCACGAGCTCGTAGGTCAGCGCGTCGAGGTTGATCCCCGTTTTGACGCTCGGGGCGTAGTCCGCCATGGCGAGGCTGTCCGTGATGGACTGCGCGCACGACTCCAGGCCGAGGTTCCAGCCGATGCCCGTGTAGCTCCAATGATTCAGGAGCGTGAAGCAGAGATCGGGGCGGCCCGGGGCGGGCGGGCGGGGAGGCGTCGTTTTCATGCCGTTTGCAGGCTCAGTCCCATGAGCCCGATCACAACGTCCGGGGAGAGGGTTTCAAGCGTCACCGTGGCCAGTTTCACGCCGGCGCGAAGTTTCCAGGACAGCACCATGGCGCGGCAGTTCTCGCCGAGTTGCACCTGCGGGGGCGGCGACGCGGGCAGGCACCAGGCGTCATGCTCGTAGCTGTAATCGGTGCCGCCCCACGGGCAGAGCATCCAGAAATTGTCCGGCGGCAGGAGTTCGAGCCGCTCGACCTGGCCATCGGCGTACTGGAAGCGAAACTCGGCGTTCGCGATCCGCGTCTGCATCGGGAAGGTCGAGCCGCAGACGAGCAGCCAGACCGTGTCCGCCGTCCGGTGGACCGGAATCTCGATGGCCGTGGGCCAGTTGTCCCACAGCGAGGTGAAGCCGATGTTTCGGTCCTCGGGGAAGCGCGTGAACGGGACGTTTGGCGGCGTTAGGATCCGGCCGCGGCTGTCGGCCAGTTTCGGCACGTTGCCGAGATCGATTTTCGGCGGCGGCAGATTCCAGTAGGGAAACGTCCACGCGGAATAGCCGTCCACGCCGAGCCGGACGGAGCAGGTGGGCGGGCGGGGCGAGAGGTAGCGCTGCTGGAAGATCGTGCGGACGTCGCCGTTGCAATGCGGCGCCAGGTCGAGGCACTCCCACTGGGCCTGCGGACCCGGCTCGCGGGGCGTCCGCGCAGCGCGGGCCGCGGCAGTCACCGGGTCGGTGATGTGCAGCTTGAAAACCTGCCAGCGGGGAAGTTCGCCGCAGGTGCACTGCGCAAGCACGAGGTGATGGCCGGGCTTCGGGGCGAGGCGGCCGCGCAGGGCGGAGTCCTCCGGCCGGGCCGCCTCCAGCACCTGGTGCAGGTCGCGCCATTCCACCGGCTGGCCGTGCGTCGTCGGCAAGCGCACTTCCTCGCCGACGCGGCCGGCAAGGTGCACTGGCTCGCTCTGCGGTATGCGGCGCGCGAGTTCGATCACCAGTGCGGCCGCCGGGGCGGCGGGCGCGTGCAGCGTGAGCCACGTGCAGCCGAACCCGGGCTCGACCTGCCAGGCAACCTCACGGCCATCCAGGGTAACGCGCCGGATTTTCCCAGCGCGCACGGGCAGGCGGAAATTCACGGCCGCCGGCCGGGCGAGCGTCAGTGCGTACCGGTCGGTGTCGCCCTCCTGGCGGTAGTCGAGGGAGAAGTCCGGCGTCTGGATCGACGCGGCGGGCCACGCCGACGGAAACGCCGGCCGGACCTGCACGAGGCCGTTGGGATAATCGGGCACGTAGCCGTAGAGTCCCTCGACCACGGTTCGCGCGAACATGTGGACGTTGTCCCCGAAGTCGGTCGCCGCCCCGATGTGGCTGAAACCGCCCGGCACCGCGCTCGCGTAGGCGCTTTCCAACGTCGCGCCCTCGAGCAATTCGTAGCCCGCGTCGCCGAGCCCGGTTTGGAAATAGGCGAGGGCCAGGGCGAAGAGGTCGCCGCCGAACATGTCGCGCACCGACCATTTCCACGGCACCCAGTTGGAAAGCTGGCAGAGCACGCCGCCGAAGGGCAGGGGGATGCGCTCGAGGTCCCACTCGGTGTAGTACAGCGATTCCAGCGCCTCCTCGGGCGTGGTGAGGCCCGCGTCGATGGGCAGGAACACGCTATAGGTCCAGGCGTCGGCATGCACGCGCTGGTGTCCGCCCTGCTCGCGGTAGAGGCCGAAGTGTCCGCGGTCCTTCAGCCAGAGCTGCGCGCGCATCGCCCGCTGGATCTTTTCCATTCGCGCCTGGTGCCGGTTCGCCGCCGCGGTGTCGCCGGCGCGCCGCGCCAGGTCCCGCGCGGCGCGGTGGGCGGTGTAGGCGTAGGCGGATTCCTCGGCGCTGCCGCCGCCGTTGTACCACACCGAATCGGTCGGCAGCGTGTTGATGTAGCTCTCGTACAACCCGTCGTCGTCCGGATCGAAGCACTCCTGCATCCACTCCAGGTGCAGCTCCAGCGCGGGCCGGAGCAGGCGCTCCATCGCCGGGTCGGCCGTCGCCCGCCAGTCGTTGATCGTCTGGTCGAAGAACTGCGTCTGGACGTCGTACATCGGGAAGTCCCGGTCGAGCGAGCCGCGGCCGTAGACGCGGGAATCCTTGCCCTCGTGCACCAGCAAACGCTCCTCGCTCGCCACGGCGCGGGTGCGAACGGGGTCGATTTTCTTCTGCAGCCCGATGGTGTAGTTCGCATTGCCCAGCACGCGTTCGTGCCAGCCTAGCGCGGTGGCGCCGCAGATCACGCGCCAGCCGACGAAACGGCAGCTGAAGGCCATGCAGCCGTGGCGGAAGATGTACGGCTCGCGCTCACAGTTTCCGTCCACGGCGTGGCAGACGGCAGCGACCGCCGCATTCAGGTGGCGATCGGGACTCGTGATGCGGACCCGCTCGACCTCGCCCAGATAGGCGAGCCCGTCGGCAAAGGCCTTCGCCGGGTCCGCACTGCGCAGCCCCGCCGTCGTTGCGCCGGCCGCGCAGGCCTCGGCGGCAAGGAACAATTCATCCTCTCCCGTAAGCAGTTTCGCGGTCCCGACGACCATCGGCAGCGCGCCGCCGGCCGATGCCGCGAATTTCAGCGGGTCCGCCGCGTGCGCGGCGTCACCAATCCGCAATCCGTCGGACCGGCTGGCCCGGCCGGTGGCGACATGGGTCGCGTCGGCCGAGGCGGCGAGCCGGAACGCCGCGCCGTCGAGTGCCGCCACGTTGCCCGCGCAGAACTCCGGCACCAGGCCCTGAAACAGCAGGGGCCGGCGCGGATCACCGGAACGGCAGATGTCCGGATTGCCGCGCATCACCGGGTCCCAGTTCAACCGCGGGTCGCCTTCCTCCCACCGCGCTCCGCCGAAACCCCAGATCACCTGGTCGCCGGTCCGCGAACCCCGGACCTGAAACCGGACGGCAAACCCGGCGACCTCCCGCAGCGGCACGGCCGTGAGCGTGACCGCGACGCCGGGCAGCGCGGGATCCGAGCATAGCCACGTCATCCGGCCACTGTGGTAGCGTGACTCCACCTCCGCAAAATCATGCAGCCAGCGGGCGCGGCCACCGCGGGCGATGGCCACGGACAGCGCGCCGTGGAGCCAGGGCTTGGCGATCAGGCGCACCAACGGCCGGTCGCCCGCGAGCACGGCGCCGTCGGTGTTGAGGGTGCAATACAGGGGGCGGTTGTTGAAGTACGGCCCGTTGCGCCCGACGATTTCGCGTCCCTCGGCCGCGTACCGCAGGCGCCCGTCACGCTGGTACGCGGCGTCGACCGCCTGGCCCGGCTCGCGCCACGGGCCGGACATCGCATCGGCGGAGCGGTCACGCGGGACGCGCATGGTTTCAGGCACCCAGCACAAACCGGTGGACGATCCGGATGAAATTCGCCGGGTACTCGCAGTAGGTGTTGATGCGGTAGCTGCACAGATCCCCGCTGCGCTCGGAGTAATACCGCTCGCGCCAATACCAGTTGTTCTCGCGCCCGACGCGCGCCACCTGGCGCAGCGACTCCAGGACGCCCTCCCGGTCGCCCATCACGGTGCGCGCCCACGCCTCGAGATACCAGGCGCGGCCCATCGCGGCCAGATCGTGGCGGTCGAGGTGCATCATCTCCCAGTCCTCGTAGGTCTCGGGGCGCGTGGAGATGCCGGTGGGGATCCCGTGGTAGAGGAAGTCGCGGTTCTGGCGCAGCTGCGGCCAGAGGACCTTCACCTGCTCCGGCGTGGCCGTGCCGGTGGCGATGGCGGCCCAGTCCACGTCCGTCAGGCCGTGGTGTGAAATCGCCCCGTGCTCGGCATTGATGTACTCCACGCAGTGGTCGCCGGCCCAGAATTTTTGCCGGAAACAGGCCGTGATGCGATCCGCGACGGCCGCGTAGGCAGTGTCGCCGGTCAGCCGCGCGGCCAGCCGCAGCGCGTCCGCGGTGTAGCACTGGGTGACGCCGTCATGGTCGAGCCGGGTCGGGCGCTCGACGTAGAACCCGCCGCCGCGCACGAGCCCCTCGGGCGTCACCTGCCGCACTACCCAGTCGCTCACACGGCGCAGCAGCGGCAACTGCGCGGTGAGCCACGCCCGGTCCCGGGTGTGCCGGAAGATGGCATCGGCCGTCTGGATAACGGTGACGTTGGGCAGCATCAGGAGCGGGTTGCCGGGGAACCAGTGGGAGTAGGCGCCGCCGTTGGCCGCGACGGTGAAGGGGAATGTCTCCGTTTTTTTCGGCAGGCTCATCTGCACCGTCGTGCCGGCCTGGTCGGGGCAGATCGCGAAAGGAATGAGGCCGTCCTCGCGCAGGAACGTCTTCACGTAGTCCCAACTCGCGAGCACCTCTGCCTGGCGACCCAGCCAGAGCAGCGCCTCGGCGGACTGGCCCCAGTCGAGGCCGGGGAAAGTCGTGTTGAAGCCGTGGCCCTGCGAGGGGTCGGCGCAGACCGAAAAATAGCCGAAGAAGATCTTCGGGTTCAGCGCGGCGAGGACGCTTTTGTCGGCGCACTGGCGGTAGGCCTCCGCCAGTTCCGGCTCGAGTTGGCGGGGGGCGACGGTGGGGTGGGCGGGGGAAGGCATGGGGGCGCGGCCGGTCGGACCAGGGGGGCTCAGAACGATTCGAGGATGCGCACGACCTCGTCGAGGAAGCCGGCGGCGTACTTGCCGCTGACGACGCGGTGATCGGCCGAGAGGGTCAGGGTCAGCCGGGTTTGCGCGATCACCTTGCCGTCCTGGACGACGGCCGTCGGCGCGGCCCGGCCAACGGCGAGGATCGCCGCCTCGGGCGGGTTGATGATGGCGGTGAAGGACTCCACGCCGGTGCTGCCGAGATTCGTGATGGTGAGGTTGGCGGGGTGGAGCCGCCGGACGGCTTGGTCGCCCGCCCGCAGGCGCCCGACCAGCGCGCGGAGTTCGTCGGAAATCCGGGCGGGGGTCTTGGTGGCGGGATCGGCGATGGCGACCACGTACAGTTCGTCCTCATGATCCACGGCCACGCCCACGGCATCCGCGGCCGGGGGCACGAGCCGGTCGGCCTCGTAGCGGTAGACCAGGCGATCGAATTTCTTCAGCGCCACGCCCGCGGCGTGCACCAGGAACGCATCCCACGCGAGGTTGCCGCCAGCGGCGCTGCGGGCGCGGAGGATCGGCTCGGCGTTGGCCGACGTCTGCAGGTAGAAGTGCGGCACGGTTTGCTTGCTCTGCTGCATGCGCCGGGCGGCCGTGCTCTGCGCCGCGCTCAAGGCGATAGATGGGCGCGACCCGGCCGGTGCCGGGGCGTTCGCGGCCGCGCGATTCTTGGCGAACATGCCGCCGGCCACCTTCGGGGCCGGCGGATTTTCGATTTTCGAATTTCCCTCCTTCGCCACGCCTTCGGAGGGCAGGCGATTTTCGATTGGCTGGGCGGCGGAAGATGAAGCCGGCGGAGCAGAGAGTGCATTCTTCGGAGCGAGCTTGCCCGCCGTAGGCTCGGCGGAGGTGGGGCGTGCGGGCCCCTCGATCTCGATCACGGCGAGCAGTTGCCCGGCGGAAAGCGCGTCGCCGGGCTGGGCGCGTTTCGCCTTCAGCCGGCCGGTGGCGATGGACTCGACCTCCATCGTCGCCTTGTCGGTCTCGACCTCGAGCAACGGCTGGCCGCGGGTGACGGGCTGGCCGATCTCCACGAGCCAGCGGATCACCTTGATGGTGGAGTCGGTCGTGGCGAGGTCGGGCATCTTGAATTCGATATCCATGGTGGGAGTGGGGAAATTGTGGGTCTAATTTTGGTGCGCGAGCCAGCACTCCATTGCGGCGAGGCTGTTGCCGGTGGCCATGCCGCTGTCCACCTGGCCGGCGAGGTCCGGGCCCCAGTGTTTGCCGGAGAATTGCCCAAGCGCGTGGACCATCCCGCCGTCCCAGGGCTGGCCCGGCGCGTCGATCTGCCAGTTGCCGATGAACGCGGCCATCTCCGCGGCCATGGTGCGGTAAAGCGCGTCGCCCGTCACCGCGGCGAGCGCGAGCACCGGCTCCATGGCCTTGGCCGGGCCGATCGGGTAGAGGAGCGGGTAGTCGTCCATGCGGCAGCACTGGCCGCCGCGCGCCACGCCTTGGTGCGCGTGGGGCAGGTCGTAGAAGTACGTCCACGCGAACGCGAAGGCCGCGGCCTTCTGGCAGAGGGCGAGCATGGCCGGCTCGCGCGTCGCGACGTACAGCGGCACGAGCCCCTCGAGCACGTAGCAGGCGGCCTCGCCGTCGACGAATTCCCGGTCCGCGGCGATGATGCCGTCGAGCATCTGGTTGCAATATTCGTAGCGCTGCAGTTCGGGCGCGATGAACTCCGCCAGCCGCCGGGCGCGCCCGGTCCAGGCCGGATCGCCGGTGACCTGCCCCAGGCGCGTCCACAGTCCGCAGACCACGGCGCGGGCAGCGATGCGGTGCGGCTTGCGATTCACCTCCCGGTTTTGCTCGTCGAGGATGTCCGGCAGGTCGCCATCCGGACGTTGCTGCTGCGCGAGAAATCCGCCCATCGCCGTGGCGGCGGCCAGCCAGTGCTGGCGGGTCGCGACGTCCGGATAATCCGGCGCCAGCTGGTAGAGCTGGACCAGCTGGCTCGCCGTGTGCCCGAGGGAATGCGTCCAGATCCGGCTGCCCGGCACATGGTCCATCAGGAAGTCGCCGTATTTCTTTCCGTCGCTGCGATCGTAATACGCCCCGTCGGTGCCGCGCCGGAAGCAGTCGAGGTTGCGGGTCATCTCGTCGACGTAGGGCAGCAGGCCCCGGTCGCCGGTGCGCAGCCAGTGGCGGACGCCGCCCATCCACATCTCCACGGCGATGCCCTCGCCCCAGCCGAAGTCGAAATAACCGCTCATCTCGCCCCGTTTCTTCGCCGGCCCGGTCTGGGTGCGGACCCACATGTTGCTGAACCAGCCGCGGCCCGGGCCGAGGGCGTTGGGCTCCCACAGTTCGCAGCGCGGGTAGAACGCCGCGATGCGCGCCGCCACGGCCTTGGCGTCCATCGTATGCGGGGGAGTGCGCAGCAGGATCGCCGCGGCCATCCGCTCGGCTTCGAGCAGCGGCTCCTCGCCAGTGGCCAGCGGCTTGGCCGCGAACACTTCGGTCAGGGAGATTTCGTCGCCCGCCTGGAACGCGGCCGCGTCCGGCGGCACGTGGGGCACGCCACCGTCGTTTTGCTTCGCGAGGTCGGGGAAATAAACGCGCAGCCGGGCCGCGCCGCCCGGCTCGGGCGTGAGGTCGAGCGTCCCCGCGGAGCAACTCCGGTCCACGCCGTAAATCGCGGCGTAATTACCGTCATGCCACGCGTGGAAGGGAAACGGCAGCGCCCAGTCCACCGCGGAGCGGATGGGTTTCAAGCCGGCCAGCGGCTGCTCGTGGGCGTGCAGCGGGCAGGTGTAGCGGATGGCGGCGTCCGCCGGCAGCCGGAAGCCGGGATGGATCGCCAACGTGGCGGATTGAAGGAAGCGGTAGGTGGTCCGGCGGCGGAAGACCGCCCCGGCCGGGGGCAGCGTCACCACCGCGGTGGCCGTCCAAGCCGCGCAGCCGCCGGCGAGGTGGACTTCCCAGCCGCCATCGCCGGTCTGGCGCGTGGTGCAGCTGGTGGCATTGGCGCTGCCGACCGAGGTGGCGAACTCGTGTCCGTCCAGCCCGTGCAGGATATTCTGCCAGCCGTCGGCGCGCCGCAGGGCGATGGCCGCGACGTGGTACTCCGGCCGCTCCGCTGTTCCGCCCTGGGCGAGGGCGACGGCCAGCGAGCGGTTGGCCACCAGCCTGGAGTCGGGAGTCTTTGAGGGATTAGCCACGAAGCAGCCTAGAGGTTTCCGGTGGTGACCTTGAACTCGTGGGCGGCGACGAACGCCTCCGCCTCGGCGGCGGTGAACACGCCGTCGGTGGTACCCACGGCGCGGGTGGCCGAGCTGCCAAGCGCGCTGGCGTAGGCGAGCATCTGGGGGAGATCGTACCCGCGGCGGATGGCGGTGATGACGCCGGCGTCGAAGGCGTCGCCGGAGCCGGAAGGATCGACGACGTTGGCGGGGAAGATGCCGCTGCGCCAGTAGCGACCGCCGCGCGAAGCGACGGCGCCCGATTTTCCCTGGGTGATGATCACGGTGTGCGCACCGCGTTTTTCGAAAAACCGCAACTGGTCGAGCGGGTCGGTGAGCCCTGTGATCTGGTGGGCCTCGTCGTCGTTGGGCGTGAAATAGTCGATCTCGGGCAGCAGGGTGGCGAGCTCTTCACCCCCGGTCCATTGTTGGGCGATGACGACGTCCACGACGGTCACGATGCCTTTTGACCGGCAGAGTTTCAGGAGTCGGTGAAGCTCGGGCGCCTTGATGCCTGGCATGGCAAAGAGCCCGCCAAGGTAGAAAACCTTCACGCCTTCGAGCCAGGCGGGCTGGATGTGTCCCGCGGTCAGTGCCTGGTTGGCGCCGAACATGTGGATGAAGCGGCGGTCCTGCCCCTCGACGAGCAGGATGACCGTGCGGCTGGTGGGATATTTTTCCGAATAGACCATGTGCCCGCAGCCGACGCGCTGCTGCTCGAGGGAGGCCGTGAGGGTCTTGGCGGCGGCATCGCGTCCGAGGCAGCCGATGATGTCGACGGACAGGCCCTGCTTGGCGAGGTCGATTGCCACGTTGGCGGCGCAACCGCCCGCCTTCACGGGCATGGCGTCGATTGCCAGCAGGCGGCCCTCGCGCGGGAGTTCCCGCATCGGTCCGCAAAACGTGTCTTCCACCAGGATTCCAGCGCAGATGATTTCAGCCATGTTCGTCATGATAAAGTCCTCCCACAGCAGCCCAGGGTTTCAATTCGTTCCAGCACGGCGTCGCGCACGGCGTGGCGGCCCGCAACCATGACATCGGATTCGCCGCCGATGCCGAGCAATTCGTGCGGGTTGGCCACATCGCTTTTCAGCGCGGCGCGCACCGCGGCGAGGTAGCGCTGTTTCAGGTAGGTGCCGTAGTTCACCTTCGTGACGCCGCGCTTGATCGCCTGCTGGAGCGAGTCGGTGGCGATGCCCGTGCCGCCGTGCAGCACGAGGGGGATGGCGACGCGCTGCACAATTCGATCCAGGTGGTCGAGATTCAGGTCCTGCCGGCCGGCGAGCTTGATGTGCACATTGCCCACGCTGACCGCGAGCAGGTCGACGCCGGTGGCTGACACGAAACGGGCCGCCAACTCGGGATCGGTCATCTCGCCGTCCGCCCCGGTCGTGCCGGAAGCGCCGCAGGGGAGGGTGCCGATCTCGGCCTCCACCGCCGTGCCGAACCGGTGGGCGTATGTGGTCAGCTCCTGCACGCGGCGCTCGTAGTCCTCGTAGGGCGCCGCGGGGTCGGCGGGCATGACCAGGTTAAAGCCGGCGGTGGCGGCGTCGCGCACCCATTCGTCGTTGGGGCACTCGTTGAAGATGAAGCCGACAGGCACGGTGGCGGACTGCGCGGCGGCGAGTCCCAGGGCGCCATACCACGCCAGCCGCTCCGCGGCGCGGCGCTCCGGGCGGCACAGGAAGTCGCCGTTGAAGCCGATGATGATGGGCGAGCGGGTGGACTCGGCGGCGTCGATCACGCCCTGGAGCGATTCCAGGTTCCAGCTCTCAAAATAGCCGACGGCGTAGCCGCCGGCGCGCGCGGCGGACATGAGTTTTCCGATGGGTTCAAGCGGCATGGGCGGTTCCTTTCAGGGCGGATCGCCGGACCGGGGCGACGAGGACCTGGGTGATTTTCTTCTCCAACTGGGCGAGGTCGGTGCGGGAGGTCCGGTCGTCGGTGACGACCGTGTGGATCTGGTCGATATCCAAAACCTTGCTCAAGGCGCGCTGGCCGAACTTGGAATGATCCGCCAGCAGGACGAGCCGGCCGCACTGCCGGGCGATGATCTGCTTGATCCGGAAGGTGGGCAGGGAGGACTCGAAGGTGCCCTTCGCCGGCAGGAGGCCCTTGGTGCCGACGAAGGCCACGTCGACAAAAAGCGTCTTGGCCCAGTCCTCGGCCTGCGGCCCGACGTAGGACAGGCTGTTGGCGTCGTAGTGTCCGCCGATCCCCACGATGGTGTTGCCGCCGTTCTGGCCCAACTCGAGGCAGGCGAGGGCGGAGTTGGTGACGATCGTCAGGCCGGAGCGTTCCTTCGCCAGGGCGCGGGCGAACTCCAGGCAGGTGCTGCTGCCGTCGAGGAAGATGGTCGAGCCCGGGGCGATCAGGTCGAGCGCGAGGCGGGCGATGGCGCGTTTCTCCTGCCGGCGCAGCGCCAGGCGGGAGTGGAGCGCGGTTTCGTAGAGGTAGGACGGGGCCTGCGCCTTTTGCACGCCGCCGACAGTCTTGATCACGGCGCCCTGGCGGACCATCTCCGCCAAGTCACGCCGGACGGTCATGGTCGAGACCCGGAGCGCGGCGGCGAACTCGCCGTAGGAGCCCGCGCCCTGCACCTCGAGGCGGTCGAGGATGAACTGGCGGCGGTCGGCGGTGTTCATGCCTGGGAAGGGGCGAATGAGGGGGCGCTCATCGGGATGTTCAGATCTCACATGCCAATGTTATGTTTTAACATGGCAAGTGAAAAGCGCAAATGCCCGGCGCTGTTGTCTGGAAAGATTACTACGCTTTGTCTCGGTGATTCAGGCGTCCTCGAAGACTCTCAAAGTGCGTCTGAGTATACGTAGCAGCCTCGGCTTCGGTGAACGCTACTTGAACGAGCACGGTGATGAAAGCCTGACGGTCGTCTCGTTGAAGCGCCGAATCGAAATCGTCCATGAGGCCAGACGCGAACAATCGTTCATTCATGGTCATGCCAGACATTTCCTCCTTGGATGGACGTTGTGTCATGGCTGTCGCGCACATTAGCGATACTTCGGCTCGGCGTACATGAACTCCACCAGCTTGGGGTCGGCGCCGGCGAGGATGCGCTCGAGGCCCGGGGTGCGGACGGCTCCCTTCATACGCCAGGCGGGGTTGTCGCCGCGGCCGTACTGCAGCTGCATCAGGTAGCGCGTGCGCTTCCCGGTGTTGGGGCGGCCGCGGTGCCAGACCTGGTGGTTGAAGAGGTAGATGTCGCCGGCGCGGCAGAGGATGGGCTCGGCCCCGCGACCCTCGAAGACCGGGTTTTCCTTCGGCGAATCCCGGCCCGAGAGCTGGCTGCCGGGCACAATCTCGGTCGGGCCGTCCTCGAGCGTGAGGATGTCGCTGAGCGCGACCTGCACGCTGAGCCAGGGGAGCGGCAGGGGGGCGGGCCAGCGCGGGACGTCGGGCGGCAGCGGGTATTCCACGATGTCGTCGACGTGCCAGTGCGAGATGGACTGGCCGGGCTGGTTGCGGATGACGTTCTGGGCGCAGAAGCGCGCGGCGGGCCCGAGGATCTGGCGCACGAGGGAGAGGATGGGCTCGCGGATGAACAGCTCGACGAAGGCGATGTGCTTTTCCTCGGGCTCGCGGATGACAAAGGACGGATCGGTCTTGGCGATCTCGTCGGTGATCGCGCGCAGCTTGGCGCATTCCTCGGCGCCGAGCACGCCCGGCACGAGGACGCAGCCGTCGCGGTAAAACCGGTCGAGGATGGCCTTGGTTTCGGTCTCGGGGAGAGGGGCGGTGAGGCCGGGGGTGGAAGCGGGGGCGGTCGGGGTCATAGTGCAGGATGGGCAACGGAATGCCTTGGGTAAAAAGGGGGTGGAGACGAGCTTCCGCTGCAAATTATTGAGGTGGGCTCACGCAGAGACGCTGAGGCGCAGAGCTCAAACTATTCCGCCGGTTTAGCCTTTGCGCCGCTGCGGCTCTGTGTGGAACCAAACTTTTCCCGCGTTGCAAGACGCGGGGGAACAGCATGCTATGGCAGCCATGGCATCCCCGAAAATCCGCTGCGGCGTGGCCGGTGTCGGCTCGCTCGGCCAGCACCACGCGCGCATCTACGCGGCCCTGCCCGGGGCGGAGCTGGTCGGCATCTATGAGACGAGCGACGCCCGCGCGGCCGAGATCTGCGCGAAGTTCAACTGCCGCCGGTTTGCCACGCTCGACGAGCTCGGCGAGGCCTGCGACGCCGTCTCGGTCGTGGTGCCCACCGACAAGCACGAGCAGGTTGCGCTCCCGCTGCTCGCGAAGAAAACCCACCTGCTGATCGAGAAGCCCATCTGCGCCTCCCTCGCCGAGGCCGAGCGCGTGCTTGCGGCCGCGCGCCAGCACGGCTGCCTCGTGCAGGTCGGGCACATCGAGCACTTCAACCCGGTGATGAGCTTCCTCGAGAAGCAGATCGACGAGCCCCGCTACATCACCGCCGAGCGGCTCGCGCCGTACCAGCCGCGCGGCACCGAGGTCGGCGTGGTGCTCGACCTGATGATCCACGACATCGGCATCGTGCTGGAGCTGGTGAAGTCGCCCATCGCCAAGATCGACAGCGTCGGCGTCACCGTGCTGTCCAAGAGCGAGGACATCGCCAACGCCCGCATCCAGTTCGCGAACGGCTGCGTGGCGAATCTCAGCGCCAGCCGCATGAGCACGAAGAAGGCGCGGGAAATCCGCATCTTCCAGTCCGACGCCTACCTCTCGCTCGATTTCATGAACCAGGCCGGCCACCTCGTGAAGAAGAGCGACATCATCGCCTACGGGCTGAAGATGAAGATCGGCCTCGTGAAAGCCGGCGACCTCAGCGCGATCCCGGTGAAGGAGATCCCGATCGAGAAGGGCGAACCCCTGGCCCTGGAGCTGGCGCACTTCGTGGACAGCGTCGCCCGGGCCCACCAACCCAAGGTCGGCGGGGCGCTGGCCATGAGCGCGCTCGAGGTGGCGATCACCATCACGGAGCAGATCCGCGCGGCGCAGAACAAATGAACCACGGAGGCACAGAGCGCACGATGTCCGGAGTGATCCGGATCCGGAGGTGGAACGCGTTGTCCCTCACGCGTTGGATTTGCGGAATTTCAAACCAGCGTCTTGGGGACAAGCCGCTCCACCTCGGAAAGGCGGGGTCAGCGACCCCGACCTACAAATAATGAGCGCGTCGTTTCGCCTGCCCGCGCCCACGGGGGGACGCGTGGACCTGCTGGTCGTCGCCGGCGAACATTCGGGTGACGAGCACGGCGCGCGGATGGTCCGCGAGCTGCGCGCGAAGCATCCTGGCCTCGCGGTTGTCGCGCTGGGCGGACCGGAGCTGGCGGCGGCGGGAGCGCAGCTGCTCCACGACCTGACCGCGTCGTCGGTGGTCGGCCTCGTGGAGGTGCTGAAAAACTATTCGTTCTTCCGCGCGCTGTTCGCCGAGACGCTGCGCTGGATCGGGGAATACCGGCCGCGGGCGGTGTGCTTCGTGGATTATCCCGGGCTGAACCTCCGGCTCGCCGCGGCGCTGCGGGAGCGCGGGCTGTTGGTGAAGGGCG
>CAIQKV010000088.1 GCA_903872505.1 uncultured Opitutia bacterium | reverse complement strand
TTAAGCACCGTATAGCGATCGGCCACCTGTTCCACTTCCTCGAGAAAATGGCTGATGTAGATGATGCTGACGCCGCGGGCGCGCAGCTGCGGGATCACGGCGAAGAGCCTTTCCGTGTCGGCCTGCGCGAGGCTGCTCGTCGGCTCGTCCATGATCAGCACCCGCGGCTCGGCCCGCAGCGCGCGGGCGATCTCGATGATCTGCTGCTCGGCGATCGGGAACCTTCCCGCCGGACGGTCGAGGTCGAGATGCTCGTGCGCCAGCCGGGCGAGCGCGGCCCGGGCCCGGGCCTTCGCCTCGGCCCGCCGCAACCAGCCGCCGCGGTTCGGCTCGGCCCCCAGCATGATGTTTTCCCAGGCGCTCAGGTGCGGCGCGAGGCTCAGCTCCTGGTGGATCATCGCCACGCCGTGGCGGCGGGCATCGAGCGTGTCGCGCGGCGCGTAGGGCACGCCGTCCAGCTCCAACCCGCCGGCATCCGGGGGCAGCACTCCGCTGAGGATGTTCATCAGGGTGCTCTTGCCGGCGCCGTTTTCCCCGACCAAGGCGTGCACCTCGCCCGGCGCGACCTCGAGCGACACGTCCCGCAGCGCGTGCGTGGCGCCAAAGGACTTGCTGATGCCGGTGAGGCGGAGGCGCGGCGGCATGGTTCGATGACCGAACGGTGGTGACGACAACGACCGGTTACTTGAGATATTTCTCCAGCGGCGGATGGAGCAGGTCGGCCATCGCGGGCTCGGCCATGTTCTCGCGCGTCACGAGCGCGCAGCCTGTGTCGATCACCCGCTCGACCTTCTGCCCGCGCAGGCTGGCCACCAGGGTCTTCACGCCCAGGTACCCCATGTGGAAGGGATTCTGCACCACGAGGCCCTGCAGGTCGCCCGCCTTGAGCGCGGCGACGGTCTGCGCGCCAGTGTCGAACCCGACCAGGGTGACGCGGCCGCCGGCCAGCCCGGCGTCCTTCATCGCGAGCAGCATGCCGGTGGCGGAGGATTCATTGGGTGCGAAGATGCCGGTGACCTCGCGGCCGAAGCGGTTGAGCAGGTTCTGCGAAGTGCGGTAGGCCGTGTCCCGCGTCGCCCCGGCATGCTGGTCGCTGGAGAGAATCAGGATGGTGGGAAACTCCTTCGCCATCGTGTCCAGGAACCCGGCCTCGCGCTGCTCCGTGCTGGTCGAGCCGGTCAGCACGCGCAACAGGATGACCTTCCCCTTCCCGCCCAGCAACCCGCCCAGTCGGCGCGCGCCGAGGACGCCGCCCTTGTAGTTGTCCGTCGAGACCGTGCTGACCGGGGCTGCGGAGTTGAGTCCGGAATCGATGATCACCACCGGAATGCCCGCGCGCACCGCCTCCTCGGTCGGCGCCACCAGCGCCCGGGCGTCGAGCGGAGCCAGCACCATGCCGCTCACCCGCCGGCCCGTGAAATTCTCCACCACCTGCACCTGCTGCTCGCGGTCGTCCTCCCGCAACGGGCCCTTCCAGATCACATTCACGGTCACGCCCTCGGTTTTCAGCTCCGCAGCCGCCGCGAGTGCGCCGGCATGGATGGACTTCCAGAACTCGTGCGTGGTGCCCTTGGGAATGACCGCGACCTCGTAGGTCTGGGCCGGGGACACGGCGGTGAGAATCAGGGCGGCAAGCAGGGAGGCGGACCGTTTCATGGGGTAATGGGATTGGG
>CAIQKV010000087.1 GCA_903872505.1 uncultured Opitutia bacterium | reverse complement strand
CTGGGATTTCATTGCCAGCCGGTTGGTCGCTATTGACGGCTTTCACACGCGACAATTGTGCCCGTCGCCGCTCGAGGCGCTCCATGGCCGGTCAAGCCGGCCGGTCCAATAATTCTTGAATGAGGCGATGTACTCCGACTCCAGGAACCGCGTGATGTCGCTCGTCCCGCCGATGACGCGCCAGTCAACCCGCACCGTCTTCCCGGTGCGCGCCCGGTACCATTGCCGGAACCCCCGGCCGAATTCGGACCGGATCGCTTCGTTGTGCGGCGTGATCACGACCAGCGCCAGGTCGCTCCGCTCCGGCGCCGCCTGCCGCGGGCGCAGTACGAAGGGCAGCGCGACGACCGCCACCAGCGCGCCGAGGATGATCGTCCGCTTGAACATGGCGGGATCAGTCCATCAGCACCACGACGTCCTCCGGACTCACGCTCGCGAAGAGCTCATCCCGGGCGGAAGCGCCGAGGAACCGCGGGTTCAGCTCGAGGATCTTCAGGCGCACGCCGGCGCTGACAAAATCGTACTGGGCGATCTCGCCGAGGTACACCGACTCGCCGATGCGGCCCTTCACGCTGTTTCGCGCCGGAGTCTCCCGGCTCAGGATCCAGCACTCCGGGCGGATCGAAACCGTGACCCGGTCGCCCGCGGCGGGTTTGGCCTGCGGATCGCCCAGCACGCCCTCGAAATTCCCGACGGGAGTCTCCACCGTGATACTCCCCGCGGTGACACCCCGCACGGTGCCGGTCAGGAAATCCGTCTCGCCGATGAAATTCGCCACCACCGAGTGCGCCGGCCGGCGGTAGATCTCGCGGGGCGTCCCGATCTGGAGGATGCGGCCGCTGTCCAGGATCGCCATGCGGTCGGAGATGGACAGCGCCTCCTTCTGGTCATGCGTCACATACACCGTCGTGAGCTTGAATTCCTTGCACACGCGGCGGATCTCGGCGCGCATCTCGAGGCGCAGCTTGGCGTCGAGGTTCGAGAGCGGCTCGTCGAGCAGCAGGAAGCGCGGCCGGATCACCAGCGCCCGCGCCAGCGCCACCCGCTGCTGCTGGCCGCCGGAGAGCTCGTTGGGCCGGCGGCCGGCGTAGGGCCCCATGCGCACCGACTCGAGCGCCTCGCCCACCCGCCGGTTGATCTCCGGCCGGGCGACCCGGCGTTCCTCCAGCCCGAACGCGACGTTTTCCGCGACCGTCATGTGCGGCCAGAGCGCATAGCTTTGGAACATCATCCCGGTGTTGCGCTTGTGGGGTTCCAGGCGGGTCACGTCCTCATCGCCCATGAAAATCCGCCCCTCGTCCGGGATGTAGAAGCCCGCCAGGCAGCGCAGGAGCGTCGTCTTGCCGCAGCCGCTCGGACCGAGGAGGAAGAACAACTCGCCGCCTTCGATGGCGAGATCGAGCTGCCGCAGCGCGGTCACCGCGCCAAAGCGCTTGGTGAGATTCTGGATGCGAATGGAAATCATGTTTACCGCGCCGAAGCCTGGGCGAAGGCAGGCCGCGCGCAAGTCGCGCCGAAGCAAGATTTCGGGTATGGCTGAGTCAAAGGAATAAACCCGGGCCGCGAATCGCGATTGCCTCCCCCGCCGGCCTTTGTCTCCCTCCCTCATCATCCCATGGCCCACCCGACCGCGCCCCTTCACCCCGACATCGAGAGTATCCTCGTGAGCGAGGCCGCCATCCACCAGCGCATCACGGAACTCGGCCGCGACCTGAAGCGGCTCTACGCGGACCAGGAAATCACCGTCATCGCCATCATGAATGGCGCCATCCTCTTCACGGCGGACCTGCTGCGCCAGGTCGACAACGCCGTGCGCCTCGACTGCATCCGCACGACCAGCTACGGCAGCGCCACCGAGTCTGCGGGCACCCCCAAGCTGGTCCACGGCCTCACGCTCGATGTCGCCGGCCGCCATGTCCTGATCGTGGATGACATCCTCGACACCGGGAAAACGCTCTCCCTCATCACTGGCATGGTCCGCGCGCTCGGGCCCGCCAGTGTGCGCGTCTGCGTGCTGCTCGACAAAAAAGGCCGCCGCCAGGTGCCTTTTGAGGCCGATTTGGTCGGCTTCCAGATCCCGGACAAGTTCGTAGTCGGCTATGGCCTGGATTTTGCGGAGCGTTACCGGAACCTGACTTACATCGGCGTCCTCCGGCCCCCGGCGTAGGCTGGCGGCATTCCGCCGGCTGGACGACCCGGAAACCGGTAACATGGTATTGACTTCGGCGCATTATGATACCTTATCCGCCGAATGCAAAAAATGCGCGTCTCCCTTCTCTGCCTCCTCCTCAGCGGGGCATTGGCCGGTTGCGCCAGCGAAGCTGCGCAGGCCGAGGTCAAGAGCATGAAAGAGAACAAGGATGACTACGTTGACTACTACCCGCCCGGCAGCGCTGTCCCGGTGAAAATCCGCAAGGACCGGCTCCCGACCACCGTCGCCGAGGGCGCGCAAACCCGCTAAGCTTCGCCGGCGCTGGGCTCGCAGTCCGGGCCAAACTCGCACTGGCGGGAACGGCGGCTGACGCATGGTTGACTTCGGTCCGGTGAATTCGTTCCTCAGACCCATGCGTAGGTTTTGCCAAATATCCCTTTGGCTGTTCGTCAGCATCGCGCTGGCGGGTTGTGCCAGCGAGCGGGTGAAAGCCGAGGCCCGCAAGGCCAAGGAGGACCAGAAGGACTACGTCGATTACTATCCGGTCGGCAGCCATATCCCGGTCAAGATCCCCAAGGATTCGGTCTTGGTAACCGACAGCGAGACCGCCCGCACCCAAGAAGTCATGCGCGCCGTCCAGCGCCAGGGACGCATCGACCCCAGCGATCCTGCAGCCGGGGCCAACGCTATCGTTCCTTCGCAGCCACCGTCACCAAGGTAACGCAGCAGAATCTGCGCATGGCTCCGTCCGCGCCGGCTAGCCCCGCCGGCGCTTTTTATTGGCCGGATAGGCCGCCGCGGCCCCGCGCTTGTAGTCGCCGCTCTTCAACGCGTTGATCTGGTCGCGCAGCACCGCGGCGCGCTCGAACTCGAGCCGGCCGGCCGCCTCCTGCATCTCGTCCTCCAGCTCGGCGATGACGGCGACGACATCGTCCACGCTTTCCGCGATGGCCGGCTCCGCCTTCTCCCCTGAGCCGTCGTAGGTGTGCAGGCTCGCTTGGGCGCCGCGTTTCACGCCCTGCGGCGTGATCCCGTGCGCCATGTTGTAGGCCAGCTGCTTCTCCCGCCGGTAGGTGACCGTCGCCATCGTGCGCTTGATGGACTCGGTCTGCTTGTCGGCGTAGAAGATCACTCGCCCCTTCTCGTGGCGCGCCGCCCGGCCCGCCGTCTGGATCAGGCTGGTCTCGCTGCGCAAAAATCCCTCCTTGTCCGCGTCGAGGATCGCCACCAGCGCGACCTCGGGCAGGTCGAGGCCCTCCCGCAGCAGGTTGATCCCGACCAGCACGTCGAAATTGCCCAGCCGCAGGTTGCGCAGGATTTCCACCCGCTCGATCGCGTCGATGTCGGAATGCAGGTACTCCACGCGGATCTTCGCCTCGCGCAGGTACGTCGTCAGGTCCTCGGACAGGCGCTTGGTCAGCGTGGTGACCAGCACGCGCTCCCCGGCCTCCGCCGCCCGGCGGATTTCGCCGATCAGGTCCTCCACCTGCCCTTTCGTGGGGCGCAGCGTGATCTCCGGATCGAGCAGCCCGGTGGGCCGGATCAGCTGCTCGGCCACCACGGTCGAGAGCTTGAGCTCAAACTCCGCCGGCGTCGCTGACACGTAGAGCGTCTGCCCGGTGATTTGCTGGAACTCGGTGAAGCTCTGCGGGCGGTTGTCGAGCGCGGAGGGCAGCCGGAAACCGAAGTTGACGAGGGTCTGCTTGCGGGCGCGGTCGCCGTTGTACATGCCGCCGATCTGCGGCACCGTCGCGTGGCTCTCGTCGATCATCAGCAGGAAATCCTTCGGGAAGAAATCGATCAGGCAGAACGGCCGGTCGCCCGCCTTCCGGGCCGTGAGGTGGCGCGAGTAGTTCTCGATGCCGCTGCAGAACCCCATTTCCTGGAGCATCTCGAGGTCGTAGTTCGTGCGCATCCGCACCCGCTGCGCCTCGAGGTACTGGTTGTTTTTTTCGAAGAACGCCACCCGCTCATCGAGCTCCGCCTTGATCGCGGCGATGGCCGGCTCGAGCTTGCCCCGGCTGGTGACGTACTGGTTGGCGGGATAGAGGTCGAACTGGTCGAGCTTGCGCAGCACCTCGCCGGTCAGCGGGTCGAACTCATTCAGCGCCTCCACCTCGTCGCCAAAGAACTCCACCCGCAGCCCGTGTTCGAGGTACGCGGGCATGATGTCCACCACGTCGCCCCGCACCCGGAACCGGCCGGGCTTCAGCTCGTAGTCGTTCCGCTCGTAGATGTTGTCGACGAGCTTTTCCAGCAGGCGGTTGCGGCCGAAGGGCTCGCCGCGCCGGAGCGGGATCCGCATGGCGGTGAATTCCTCGGGCGAACCCAGCCCGTAGATGCACGACACGCTGGCCACCACGATCACGTCGCGGCGCGAGACGAGCGAGCTGGTCGTCGCGATGCGCAGGCGCTCGATCTCCTCGTTGATCGAGGAGTCCTTCTCGATGAAGGTGTCGCTCGACGGGATGTAGGCCTCGGGCTGGTAGTAGTCGTAATAGCTGACGAAATATTCGACCGCGGCCTCCGGGAAGAAGGCCTTGAACTCCGAGTAGAGCTGCGCCGCGAGGGTCTTGTTGTGCGAGATGATCAGCGTCGGCCGCTCGCACTGCGCGATGACGTTGGCCATGGTGAACGTCTTCCCCGAGCCTGTGACGCCGACCAGCGTCTGGTG